>CACZOZ010000326.1:0-4633 GCA_902782865.1 uncultured Eubacteriales bacterium | reverse complement strand
TCAGCCCAGACCCAGAATGGGGCATGGGCGTCTTCATCAGCCCGGGCCCCGGGACCGGGGACCGGGCGGCTTCATTGCGCGTCCCGACTGTGCCTTTTATGACAGTTCGGGACGCGCATGGCTCCCTTTTTCATCGAAGGTCACCCGGATCTTCTGCGGGATGCTCTCCTCCAGCTTGTCCACGTGGGAGATGATGCCCACGAGCCTATCGCCGCCGGACAGCTGGCCCAGCACCTCCAGGGCCTTGTCCAGCACGTCCGGGCTGAGGGTGCCGAAGCCCTCGTCGATGAACAGGGCGTCCAGCTTTTTGCCGCCGGCGTGCATCTGCACCACGTCGGAGAGGCCGAGGGCCAGGGACAGCGAAGCGTAGAAGCCCTCGCCGCCGGACAGCAGGGACGAGGGACGGGCCTTATGATCGGGAACGTTGTTATCGCGCACCTCGATCTCCAGGCCGGCCCTGGCGTTTTTGCGGTCGGCCTCCTGCTTATGGACGAGCTCGTACCTTCCCCCGCTCATGATATTGAGCCTCTGATTGGCCATAGCCAGGATCTCCCTGAAAACGGCGCCCATCACATACCGGTCGAAGCTGAGCTTGCCGCCCTCGCCGGTCGAGCCCACGGCGAGCTCCGCCAGGTCGTTCAGGCGCTTCCAGGCCGTGTCGGTCCCCGCCAGGACAGCCTTGTATTCCCTCGCCTTTTTGAGGATGTCCAGGTGCCGCTCCAGGGTGCCGGTGGCGGACACATACGCGGCATCGGCTTCTTTCTGCTCGGCCTCCATGGCCGTGATACGGGCCTGAAGCGCCTCCAGATCCGTATAAGTCTTCCCCGCCGTTTTCCGTTCCAGATCCGCGATCCGGTCCCGGGTATTGACGGTGTCCTTGTCGTGATCGATGACGGCCTTGTTATTCGCCCGGAGCCAGGCCTCGCCGTCGGCGCCCTTCAGGATATCCAGCTCGCGGAGCGCGGCGTCCGCGTCGATAAAGCCGTGTTCCTTCAGGGCAAGATCCATCTCCCGGTCCGCCTCTCCCAGGGCCTCGGCACGCTCGGGGATCTCTTTTTCCTTGCCGTCCAGCCGCCCCTTCACGGTGTCCCGGAGCTGCCGCGCGGCCGTCTCGGCCTGAGCGTGCGCCTCGATCTCTGCCTGTGCCGCGGTCCGCTCTTTGGCCCACGCGTCGCTCCGCTCCAGGGCTTCCTCATAGGAGGTGAAGGTCAGGATCTTACGGAGCTCCTGGATGGAGCTGTCCAGCCGGGCGGCTTTCACGTGATGGAGGCGCTCTTCCCCGTCGAGAGCTTCAACGCTCTTTCGGAGACCCTCCAGGGCTTCCTGATCGGCCGTCTGCTTTTTCACAAGGTCGTCCCGGAGCTTCTTTTGATCATTCGCCTTTTTCAGGGCGGCCCGGGCCGTGTCGAGCTTTTCGGCCAGGTCCTTGTCCGCGGCGGTGAGGAAAGCTTCCGAGGAGAGCTGCTCCCAGGTGCAGCCGGGGAAAAGCGGATCCGCTTTGCGCATCAGGGCATGTTTCCGGTCGTCCAGGCCTTTGGTGAGGGACTGCACGCGCTCATCCTGTTTTTTTCTGGCCTCATCCGCCTGTTTGAAATTTTTCTCCGCTTTGCGCACCCGATCCTCATCGGGCGTGTCCTGGGACCGGGCTGCGAAATGCTCCTCATCGGCCGCTTCATGGACGGCGCCGCACACCGGGCAGCGCGCCCGGCCGTTTTCGCAGATCTGCTTCCGCAGCGTGTCCGCCAAAAGGCCGGCCTGGCCGCGGATGAACTTCTGATAGAGATCGTTATGCGCGGCCGCGGCGTCAGCCGCCCTGGCGTTCAGGGCCAGCAGCGCGCTCCTCTCCCCTTCCAGGGCTTCCTCCTCTTTGCGGATCGACAGGACGGTCTCCCGGATGCCGCCCCTGCCCGTGAAAGTCTCCAAGGCCCGCGCGGCGCTCTCCTCCTCGGCCGTCCGGGTCTCCGCGGCGTGATCGGCGTCCTTCAGTTCCCCGAGCTGTTCCGCGACAGCCTTGAGGCCGGTGTCGAGCGCCTGCCGCTTCAGTTCATCCGCTTCCTTCTTAAGGCGGGCGTCCTTTTCGGCAGCCTCCGCGGCGGCCTTGTCCCGGACCGCCTGATCCAGTTCCTCATAGCGCGGCAGCTGTTCCCACAGGGCGTGGATCTCATTTCCCAGCCGGTCGACCAGCTCCTTTTTATCGGCGTCGCCGAGCGTGACGGCCTTCGCCGCTTCCAGCGCGCTCTCCTTCTCCCCGAGGCTGGCTTTCAGCCGCTCGGCTTCCGCCTCGGCGTTTTTGAGCGCTTCCAGGGCGCCCGACCGGGCGTCGATCTTCGGCTTCACCCTGTGAAGCACGGTGTCCACGGTGCCGACCGAACTTTCAAGAGTCCTGACGGCTGGCTCACTCGCGGCAAGCTCCTCCAGTCTCTTTCTGAGCTTGCTCAGGTCGTCCAGATCGGCGTTGACGCCCTCCGCCGCGCCCCGGGATCCCATGAGCGCGTTCAGCTGATCCCGTACTGCCTTCCTGCGCTGTTCCGATCTTGCCAGGGCTTCCCGGTCGTCCTCCGTGAGGGCCCGCAGGTTGTCAAGACAATCCGGATTTTCGGGAAGGTAGGGCAGCCTTTCCTCCGGGGAAAAAGTCTCCTCCGGGAAGCCGGCGGCGATCAGGTCCTGCAGCTTCCCCGCCGTGTCCCGGCGCCGCGAACGCAGCATGTCCCGGGCGCCGGCGAGCAGATCCCGGTAGCGCACGAAGGAGGAATTGTCGAACAGCCGGCCCAGGATCTCGTTTTTCTTGTCGCTGTCCGCCTTCAGGAACTCCCGGAATTCGCCCTGAGCCAGCATGACGATCTTGCGGAACTGCTCGGCGTTCATCCCCAGGATCTCGGCGCAGCGGGCGGTGACCTTTTCCTGACCCTTGACGGTGATCCCGTCCGGCTCTTTAAGATCCGCGTCCTGCGACCCGGACCCGTACTGATCCAAAGTGCCGCGCTTTTTGCTGAAGTGGATGGACCTTGTTACCGTGTACTCGCGCTCGTCCTGGGAAAAGACCAGTTTCACCACGGTGTCCACGGAAAGGCTGACCCGGTCGCAGTGCATGCGAAGCACTTCCCGGTCGCTGCCGCTGGCGCAGCCGTAGAGGGCGAACACGATGGCGTCGAAGATCATGGTCTTCCCCGCGCCGGTCTCGCCGGCGATGAGGAACAGCCCCCGGTCAAATTCCCTGAACGGGATGGTCGTTTTTTCGGCGTAGGAGCCGAAAGCGGTCATTTCAAGCAGGATGGGTCTCATTTGTTCTCCACCTCCTGACGCTCAAGGTGATCCAGGATCGCCCGGAATTCCTGTTCATCCGGGTCCGCCCGGCCGGCCGCGGCTTTCCTTGTCAGTTCCCCCACGAAGGTCATCAGGTCCGCGTCCCGTTCATCCGGCCCGGTCCCGTTGTTCCGCTCCTTATAGAAATCGGCGAACAACCGCTCCACGGGGATCTCGCGCATGTCCTTCGCGCCGGTGAAGACGGCCCGCCCGGTGAAGGGATCGAACTCGGAGGAGAGCTCCAGCACCCTGCTGCCCCGCGCCTGAAACGCCTCATTGAGGAAGGATGAGATATCCGGGGTGACGCGCGTGTCCGTCAGGACGATCTTGAGGTACTCGTTCTCCCGGGGGCGCTCCACGGCCTCCCGGCGGATCTCGTCATATGTCCCGCGGATCTCGCGCATGCGGTGCAGGGGGGCGATATCCAGCCGCTCGATAGCGGGAGCTGCGCCCTTTTGGGGCAGGGTGACGAGGAGCGGGCCCTTCTTATCCTGCTTCGTTTCGTTGAAGTGATAGCACAGGGGCGAGCCCGCGTAGCGCACCTGCTCCCTGCCCACGGGATAGGCGGCGTGGATGTGGCCGAGGGCCGCGTACTCGAAGCCGTCAAAGGCCGAATGATCCACCTGGCCGACGCCGCCCACCGTGGTCTCCGATCCCCCGGGCGCCCCTTCCTGCCCGTCCGCCGTGACGAACTGATGGGCGATGATCACGTTGCGCTGCGCAAAATTGATGGGCTGGGCCTGAAGGATCCGGCGGACGGCGGTATCGTAATCGCGGATGGACTCATCCTGAAGCACGTTCGCGATCATGGCCGGGTACACATAGGGCAGCAGCCAGAAGGTGACCGGGCCGTGCTCGTCGTGAAGGGTCGCGCGCGCCAGCTCCGGGTCATGATCCAGGGGCCTTGAGATGTACACCTTCCGGTCCTCCAGCAGCGGGGCCAGGAAGGACAGATGATACACGGAGTCGTGATTGCCCGCGGTGATCATCACAGTGATATCCATCCGGGCCAGCTCCGTCACCAGATGCCCCAGCAGCTGGGCCGCCTTTCCCGGGGGCAGGCCCCGGTCGTATACGTCCCCGGCGATGAGGACGGCGTCCGGCTTTTGCTCCCGGGCAAGGTCCAGGAAGCGGTCGACCCACACGCGCTGGTCGCCCGAATCGATCAGGGAAAGATTGTAGATGGATTTGCCCAGGTGAAGGTCCGCCAGGTGCATGAAACGCATATCGGTATCCTCCTTATGCAAAAGGCTGAGCCTTTTGCAGTTATGATCGCCAAGGCGAACTATGAGTTATGAATTGCTTCGCAATGTTATGAGCCGCTTCGCAG
>CACZOZ010000325.1:0-2223 GCA_902782865.1 uncultured Eubacteriales bacterium | reverse complement strand
TCGGGGCCCGCCGGTATGGAAGCTTATGAGGAAGCGCTGCTCAGGAACATGGACACGCTCGAGGAAGCGCTGGGCATCCTGCCCTGATATTCAGCCCCCCGCCGCAGCCGTGAGCGCCTTTTCATCGTATCCGCGGATCAGATCGCTGCCGCGGCGGATGATGGGATAACGGATCAGGGAAGGATCCTTCGCAAGCGCGTCCACGGCGAGGGCCCGCTCCTCGGGGCTGTACTTTTCCCTCCGCGGAAGATAAGCCCTTTCAAAATCGATCAGGTCCTCCGGACGGATCCTGGTCAAAAACAGCTCGATCTCCCTCCTGCCGGGGGGATTTTTTTTGACATCCACCAGGGTATAAGGTATCCGGCGCTCCTTGAAAAAGCGCTCGGCCTTCTGGGTGTCAAAAGTCTTTTTATTGCAGTAGATCATCCAGTTCATGGCGGTCTATTCGTCAGGGAGCTCGTCAAAGGGGAGCGGCACCCTGTTGTCCCCATGGTCCCACAGCTTTTCAAGGTGATAGTACTCCCTGTGCTCGGGATGGAAGATATGCACCAGCACATGCCCGTAGTCCAGCAGGATCCATTTGCCTTCATCCCGGCCTTCCTTGCCTTTCAGGGGCACACCGAGAGCCGCGACGGCGTCATCCACGTCTTCCGCCAGAGCTTTCGTCTGCAGGTAATTCCTGCCGGAGGCGATGATCATGTAATCCGTGATCGTGGTGGACTGGGATACGTCCAGCAGCATGATGGCCAACGCTTTCTTCTCGTACAGGATCTCGCAGATCTTCAGGCCCAGTTCCTTTCCTTCCATGGCACTTCCTCCTATATCAATTTATCGAGCATTTGTTTCGTGAGGGATCTTTCCCGTTCCGTGCACTTTTCCCGCAGCCAGGTGATCGTTTGATCTCCCGAAGCATGGAATTCCTTGCCGGACTTGATCACATAGGCCTTGGTAACGCACAGGGACAGGAGCACAGCCGCCCTGACAGACTCCTCTGAGAGCTGGCGGATCTCCTGAAGCCCCGGGTAATCCGCCCGGTTCGGTTCAATGGCATCCGCCAGGAACACGATCATTTCCGTATCCGACATATCCACGCGGCCCGTGGTGTGATAGCGTATCGCGTTGAGGATCTCCTCGTCATGGACATTGAACAGTTTCTCGGTCAGATACGCCCCCACATGGCCGTGCATCAGGGCGCCCGAGGACAGTATCTCGTCCTGCTCTTTCCTTCCCAGCTCGTTCACGCAGATCCTGCGCATCTCCTTGACCGGCATCTCTTTGGCGCAGTCGTGATAAAGAGCCGCGACGCCGCATTTGATCATCGGTGAATCGAAGCGCCGGGCGAGCTGGACTGCCGTGGATCGTACGCCCATGGTGTGCTGGAGCCGGCCTTTGCTCAGCATTTCCCTGAGCTTTTTCTCCTCACAATGCTGGTAGAGCCCCTGGGAGGCGATGAAGGCGAGCACGTTTCTGGAGATCAAAGAAGTATCACGGTACCGGCCGATCTCAAGCACCGCCTCGCGGGAATCGCTCTCAAAAGGGATGACAGGATACCCTTTGGGGGCTTTCAGGCCGTCCTCCATGATAAAGGCCAGCTGATGTTCCGGGTGGACAGCGGCGATGGTTTTGACCGCGGAGAGCATCTCTTTCCGGGGTGTGCTCACATCTTCCCCGATGACGGACATACCTTCCAGGGACCCGAGAGCCGCCTCACACATGCGGTGCCGCCATTCCGGCTTGACAAACGCCGGATCGACGGGAAGGAAATATATGTGATCGAACTGATCCGTGAGCAGTTTACGGGCAAACGCGATATGTTTATTCGTGATCGGATCGAACTTCCCCGCGAAAACCGCCAAGCGCATCATCTGACCATCTCCTGAAAACAGTATATCAAATCTTATTACTTTTGAAAAGCGTTCCGGACAGGATTTTACACACCGTGTTCAACTGTTGTTATCAGCTGTCCCGGCCCGGCGTCCGGCCGCCTTTTCTCCCGCTCACGCCCAGATAAATGAGCACGGCAGCGAGGACAACGGGAAAAACACAGCCGGCAATCATCCCGGCCCGCAGATCCTCACCCGCCCGCTGGCTGACCGCGCCCACCAGTGCCGGCCCGGCAGCGCCTCCCAGATCGCCCGCCATGGCCAGCAGGGCAAAGAGCGCTGTGCCGCCTCTGGGAAAACGAGGCGATATCAGGCTGATGGTGCCCGGCCACATGATCCC
>CACZOZ010000324.1:0-3113 GCA_902782865.1 uncultured Eubacteriales bacterium | reverse complement strand
TCCGGATGATGGATGCTCAGGAAAAAGTATACCGGGTCGCTGTCCACCGAAGCGGGAGCTTCGATCCGCCCGCGCACCGCCTCATCTTCGTCAAGAAGCCCGAGCGCGATATCGGCCGCGCGCGAGAGCCATTCCCGCTCGAAAAGGGCCTTTTCGTCCGGAGGCGCGTCGATGAACTTTTCCGGGAAGGGGGACCCCATGGCGCGCAGCCGGTCGGCGCAGGTGCTCCGGGCCCCGTACACATGCCGCCAGCCCAGCATGAGCAGCGCCTCATCCTCACAGTAGAGCAGCATGTGGGTCTTGTCCGGATCGTAGGGATCCGTCAGGATCGTCCTGGCGATGAAGAGCGCGTCCCCCTTAAGGGACTCGAACTGATCCAGGATCATGGAGATCCTGGCGGGGACGAGCACATGGGAGCTGAGCGCGTACCGGTAATCCCTGCCGCGGATCAGGCGGGCCGCTCTCCCCCGGACGGCGACCATGGCCCGGTTTTTGTCCGTATCGCACGCGGCGGCGTACAATACACGGTCGTCGCCGCATCCATCCAGCAGCTCTTCGATCCGCGGCGGATCCAAAGGCTTTTCCCGCAGCGCTTCCGTGAGGCGCTCCGCGTATGTCCGTGCCGCGTCGAAGGCGTCCCGGCATGCCGCGGCCCGCTGCAGCATGTCCCTGATCCATATCAGATCCTCCCCCGCGAAGGAGGCATTCGCCGCCGCACTCTCAAGCAGCGCGGCCTCCTCATCGAAAAGACCGTACCTGCGCAGCACGGGCACGAGCTGCTTATACAGCGGCAGAAAAGCCGGGATCTTCTTCACGGCGCCGTACAGGTTGATCAGCGTGTAACGGTCGTCCCGCAGCTCCCCGAGCGCGTCCTCATCCTTCCCGTTCTCATTGTCGTGCCCGATCGCGGCCGCCAGCATATCGATCAGCTTCGCCGACAGGGGGGACCCGAACGGGATCTGATCCGCCGCGATCCGGTCGATGAGGGGGGGCGCCTTCCGCAGCAGTTCCCGCATATGATCCCGGTCCGCCCGATCGCAGGGAGCGGGCGCCGCGCCCCGGCCCGAAGCGTCCCCCGACAGCGAAGAAAAGTACTCCTTCCGCGTGAGCTCCAGGCGCACGATCCCGTCGGTGATGCCCTTTTCCCTGAAGCCGGCCGCTTGATGGATACGATACGCCGCGGCGCGCTCCGCCTCAAAATCGTTGCGCAGGCAGGGAACGCCGTCCCATAAAAAGGCGCGGGCCAGCAAAAGCCGCAGCCCCTCTTTCCCGTACCCCTTCCCCCGCTCCGGGGCATAGATCACGATGCCCATGTCCCACCGGTCCTCATCCGCGGCGCGGTGAAAGTTCACGTCCCCCACGAAAGCCCCGTCGCTCTTCCGCCGCAGGAAGGCGTAGAACCTGTCCGGCTCCTTCCCGATCCAGCCCTCCGTCAGTCTCTTCCACCCGCCTTCGGGATCGGGGATGCGGCCGTCCGGCGGGAACCAGGGCGCGTTGTAGGCCATGGTGGCAGGATCCGTCATCATCTTCACGTAAAACCAGCCGTCCTCCGGCCGCGGGATGTACAGCGTAAGGTCGTCCATCGTATCCTCTTCCTTTTTCAGGGTCCCGGTCTTGAATGCGTGTTTTCATGCGTCCTGATCCATCCATACCATGGTTCTGCATCCCTGTCAAGCCCGATCAAAGAAGTCCCGGTCGATATTGCCTTTTCCGCGCGGGAGGACTATACTTCACGGGCCGGGAAACACCGTTTGGAAAGGAACGACACCGATGAAAAAAGTGATCCTGTTCCTCAAAAAGGAACTCATGCTGACCCTGTCCGTGCTGGCGGCTGTCATCGCCCTGATCATCACGCCGCCCACCCCGCTTTTGCTCAGGGACATCGACTGGCGCACCCTGGGGACCCTGTTGATGATGCTGTGCGTGCTGGAGGGCTTCAAGCGGGAGAATGTCCTGGAGCCGGTAGTGCGCCTGGCCTCCCGGATGAAGCGGATGACCGCCCTTACACTGTTCCTGGTGTTCGGGGTGTTCTTTACCTCCATGTTCGTCACCAACGACGTGAGCCTGATCATCTTCGTGCCCCTGACCATCCTTCTGTTCCGGGAGGGGGACAAGGAAAAATACATCCTGCCGGTGATCTCCATGGAGAACATCGCCGCCATCCGGGGCTCTCTTCTGACGCCCTTCGGCAGCCCCCAGAACCTGTTCCTGTTCGGGCAGGCGGATGTCTCCGCGGGGCACTTCATGCTGCACATGCTGCCGCTGTGCCTGTCCTCCGCCCTGCTGCTGGTCGGCTTCATCTTTTTCCTGTACCGGAAAGCCCCGCGGGAGGAGATCACCGCGGCGGGCCGGGAGGATCCCCGGAAGCCCGAGGGCCGGGTGAAGCGCGCCGTCTACCTGGCGCTCTTTACGCTGATCATCGCCGTGATCGTGACCCGGACCGCCCTGTGGCCCTGGGCCGTCATCCTGGTGCTCGCTGTCATCGCGCTGACGGACCTGAAGCTGCTCAAGCAGGTGGACTATGTGCTCATCGTCACCTTCTTCTGCTTCTTCGTCTTCTCCTCCTCCATCGCGGCCAATCAGCGGATCGCCGGCGTGCTCCGGCAGGCGGTGGCGGGCCATGAGTACTGGTGGGCCATCGGCCTGAGCCAGATCATATCCAACGTGCCCGCCTCCATCGTGCTCTACCCCTTCTCGGAGAACTTCGCGGGGCTGATCTACGGCGCGGATACCGCCGGGCTCTGTTCCCTGATCGGCTCCCTGGCCTCGGTGATCAACTACCGGATCTACGTGCGGGAATACCCGGGAAAGGGCGGGAAGTTCATCAAGGTGTTCACCCTGGTGAGCTGGGCCTTCTTCCTGATCGTGGTGATCCCGGGCTTCCTGCTCAGCCGCTGGAAATTCTTCTGACGCGGACCGCGGGCGCGTGAACAGCCCGGCAGCACCTGCCGGGCGCTTCATGGGTATCCCGCATGTTCGCGCGGCTCAGTCGGCAGGGCGTACTGGTCGAGTTTTCAAACTGCACTTGGTCGCATGGCTCAGTTGGTAGTACGTACTGGTCGAGTTATCAAACTCCTGGTTGTTGAGTATCTCAATTGACTGGCATACTGGTA
>CACZOZ010000323.1:0-5339 GCA_902782865.1 uncultured Eubacteriales bacterium | reverse complement strand
GCAGCCCTTCTTGTAGGCGATGCGGGCAGCGGTCTTGAAGGCCATTTCAGAGGAGTCCACCGGGTGGGAGGAACCGTCGTACAGCTTCGCCCGCAGGCCCACCATGGGATAGCCGGCCAGGACGCCCTTGACGATGTTTTCCCTCAGGCCCTTCTCGACGGAGGGGATGAAGTTCCTGGGCACGGCGCCGCCCACGACGGCGTCCACGAATTCGAATTCCTGAGTGGTGTCGCCGATCGGGCTGAACTCGATCCAAACGTCACCGAACTGGCCGTGACCGCCGGACTGCTTCTTGTGGCGGCCCTGGCAGGAGACGGTCTTGCGGATGGTCTCCCTGTAGGGGATCTTGGGATCGCTCAGCACGCTCTGGGCGCCGAACTTGGAAGCCAGCTTGTTCCTGACCACATCCAGGTGCAGTTCGCCCTGACCGGACACGAGGGTCTCGGTGGTCTCGGCGTTCTTTTCCACACGGATGGTGGGATCTTCTTCCTGCAGACGGCTCAGGCCGGAGAAGACCTTGTCTTCCTCGCCCTGCTTGGCGGCGGAGATGGACTTGGAGATGCAGGGTTCCGGCCAGGCCACCGGCGGGAACTTCACCACGGCGCCCTGTTCGCACAGGGTGTCACCGGAATTGGTGTACTGCAGCTTGCTCAGGGCGCCGATATCACCGGCGAACACCGTGGGCACGTTGGTCTGCTTCTTGCCGCGCATCATGAACAGGCCGCCGGCCTTTTCGGCCTTCTCCGCCGTCGCGTTGTACAGCGCGGTGGCGGCGGTCAGCTTGCCGGAGCAGACCTTGACCAGGCTCAGCTTGCCCACGAAGGGGTCAGCCACGGTCTTGAACACGAAACCGGAGAAGGCGCCGTCGGAAGAGCACTTGACCTTCACAGCCTCGCCCTTGTTGTCTTCCGCGTCGAGCACGTCGCCCTCGGGAGAGGGCACGTAGGAGATCATCATATCCAGCAGCTTGCTGATGCCCACACCGGTGGTGCCGCTCACGGCGATCACGGGCACGATGGTGCCGTTGGTCATACCGGCCTGGAAGCCCTGCAGGATCTCCTCGTGGGTGAGCTCCTCGCCCTCAAGGTACTTCATCATCAGTTCGTCATCCGCGCTGGCGGCCGCCTCGGTGAGCTCCTCCATGGCGGTGCCGATGCTGCCGGCCATGTCGGCGGGCACGGGCACTTCCTTGAGGCCCTTGCCGGCGCCCTCGTAGGCCTTGTTCTCAAGCACGTTCACCACGCCCTTGAACTTGGCGCCTTCGCCCATGGGGATGAGCAGCGGGACCACGCTGGTGCCGAACTTGTCACGCAGCTGATCCACCACTTTGGTGTAGTTGGCGTTCTCGGTGTCCATACGGCTGACGATGAACATCCGGCACACGCCGTTCTTCTCGGCCATGGCCCAGGCCTTTTCGGCGCCCACGGTCAGACCGCTGACAGCGCCCACCACGATCGCGGCGGCTTTCACCACGCGCATCGCGCCGGCCATCTCGCCGACGAAATCAAAATAACCGGGGACATCCACGATGTTGATCTTGGTCTTCTTCCATTCCACGGGCGCCATGGCGGTGCCGATGGAGATGCGGCGCTTGATCTCTTCGGGATCGTAGTCGGATACGGTGTTGCCGTCCTCTACCCGGCCCTGACGGTCGATATGACCGGCGGCGTAGAGCATGGCTTCGGCCAGGGTCGTCTTGCCCTCACTGCCATGGCCCACCAAAGCGATGTTGCGTATGGATGCTGTCTGATAATCTGCCATAATGCTTGCCCCCTGAAAATCCTTTGAAATATTGACAACATTTGAATTTTATCAGAATAACGCCTGAATAGCAAGTACTTTTTCGTACCATATCCTGCCAGACGTGCCAGCAGGCCGTCCCCGTCCCCGGCCGGCTGTCAGTCCATCAGCCTGACGGGCCGCCATTTCAGGCAGTCCCCGGAAACGAGGCGGTAATACACGCCCCGGCGCATGCCCAGGAGGCTGTCATGGAAGCGGCTCTCCCCGTGGCAGTGGGCATAGACCACCTGCTCGGCGCCGTACTCCTCGGCGATCCGGGTGAAGACGCTCTCCCGCTCCAGGATGTTCGTTGGCGGATAGTGGAGCAGCATGATGAACCGCCGGCAGCCCGCCCGGACCGCCGCGTCGAAGGATATCCTGAGCCGCTCCTCCTCCCGGCGGACCAGCTTTTCGGCCTTCAGGAAGGCTTCCTCGTCCCAGCCGGCCACGCGTCCCCTGCGGTCCAGGTAAAAGGGGCCCTCGAAGGTGTAGCCTTTGGTGCCCACCAGGGCCACGCCGCCGTACACGGCGAAATTGTTCTGAAGGAAAAACAGCCGGCCCCGGAACATGGTGTTGAGGGCTTCGGTCTTCTTAGCGTCCCAGAACATGTCGTGATTGCCCCTTAAGAGGATCTTGCGCCCCGGCAGGGACAGGATATACTCAAAGTCCTTTTCGCAGGCGGCCAGGTCCCTGCCCCAGGAATGATCCCCCAGGAGGAGCAGGGTGTCCTCCGGCCGGATCAGGTCACGGCAGGCCTTCATAAAACGCTCCTCGTGCCCTTTCCAGACGGGATCCGTGAGCTGGGAAGAGTTTTTAAGATCGGAGCCGAAGTGCAGATGCAGATCCCCGATGGCGTACAGGCTCACGGGACCGCCCCCTCTTCAAGGAACGCCCTGAGGCGCTGCAGGCGGTGATACAGCCCGGACTTGGTCATGGGCGGATCCGCGAGGGCCGCCAGTTCCGCCACCGAGGTATCGGGATTCTCCAGCCGGAGCTCGGCGGCGCTTTTCAGATCCGGCGGCAGCGTCTCAAGATCGATCCCCTCCAGAGCCGAGATAAGGTTCGCCGACGCGCCCGCCTGCCGCTTCAGGTTGGCCCGGTCGCAGTTCATCATCCGGTTGGCGCGTTTTTGGAATCGCGCCGTACCCGCAGGTCCTCGAACTGCAGCATGGCCCGGGAGGCCCCGATCATGGTGAGGAACGAGGCGATATCGTCCCCCCGGTCGAAAAGCACCGTGTCCGCCCGTTCCCCCGGCGCTCTCCGGGGGCTCAGGCCCCGATCGGCGAGCCTGGCGGAACAGCGCTCAGCCAAGGCCGGGGTGGGGAAGCGCAGTTCCAGATGGTAATTCTTTTTGGGGTCCGTCACATAGCCCGCCGCCAGGAAGACCCCCCTTAAGTAGGCCTGGAAACAGCATTTGCGGTTCAGGGACCGGACGGGCACGGTGTGGATCCCGCCCCGGGGCAGGCGCATGAGGCGCCGGGTGTCCGCGTCCCTGACCCTCAGGACGCACACCCGCTGCCCGCCGAAGCGGGGCGACTGGATATATTCCAGGGTGGGCACCACCTTGAAGCAGTTTTTGAGCAGCACGAAGATCCGGCGGGCGGCGGGGATGCTGCCCACGCGGTACACCAGGCTGACGGCGCCCCGCCCCTGCAGTGTGTAAGAAGCCGAGCAGGCCGTCAGGGCCCGCAGCTCCGTTTCCTGGCAGCAGGCTCTCCCGGCGTCCACCCGGGCCGTCTCCGCCCGGCACTCGGAGGAGAAGCTCATACGCTTCTCCCCTCCCGGTCGAACACAGCCACTTCCATCTCCAGATCCACCCCGTAGCGGTCACGGACGGACGCGCAGATCCGGTCCTTCAGGGCCAGGATGTCCGCGCAGGAGGCGTCTCCGGTATTGATGACGAAGCCCGCGTGCTTGGGACTCACCATGGCGCCGCCCACGCTCACGCCCTTGAGCCCGGCCCCGTCGATCAGCGCACCGGCGTAATAGCCCTCAGGCCGCTTGAAGAAAGAGCCCGCGCTGGGATACTCCAGGGGCTGGGAGGCCCGGCGCTTCTCCTGGAGCTCACGCATCCTTGAGCGGATGGCCTCCCGGTCCCCCGGAGCGAGCTTGAGCACCGCCGAGAGCACGACGCCTCCCCGGCGGGCCCGGCTGGTGCGGTATCCGAAGGCCATGTCAGCCGCGTTCACGCGGCGGATCTCCCCGTCCTCATAGAGATCCACGCTCTCCGTCACGTCCGCCATGCAGCCCCCGTAGGCGCCGGCGTTCATGAAAACGCCGCCGCCCAGGGTGCCCGGGATGCCGTGGGCGAATTCCAGCCCCGTGAGAGCGTTGTCCAGGGCGAAGGCGGCCGCGGCCTTGAGCGTGGCGCCGGCTTCGACCCTGAGCCGGTCACCGTCCATTAGCGTGATCCCCGTCAGGTACCGGGCGGGGCTGATCAGGGGCGCGGAACAGCCTTCGTCCGAAAACAGGGTGTTGGTGCCCCTGCCCAGGACGATCGGGGTCAGGCCCTCCCCCCGCAGGAGATCCAGCGCCTCCGTGAACGCTTCCGGGGTGCGCGGGCAGATAAGGATGTCCGCGTCCCCGCCCACGCGAAAGCTGGTGAGCCCCTTCAGGGAGACGTTTTTCGATATCTCAAGGCCGCCGATCTCCTCGAGCGCCTTCAGCTGCCGCTCAGTCATAGATCCTCCAAAGTGGGATAAGCCAGAAGACACTCATCCGTGTCCAGGGCCGCGGGCCCTATGTCCGCCGGGAGGAAGACCGTCTCGCCCGGAGCCAGCTCCATACGGGATCCCGCGCAGGTGAGCACCGTCCTCTTGAGCGCCGTCAGCAGCCTGAAGCGCTCCGGCTCCGGCGGGAGCTCCTCTCCCCGGGCATCGTGGATCCGCTGAAGGGAAAAGAACCTCTCCCGCAGCAGCTGCTCCCGGGTACCGCTCAGGCGGCGCGGCGCGACGGCCACGCCGGAGAAATCCAGGTCCGCCACGTCCGCGGCCTGCTGAACGTGCAGGGGACGGGAGCGGCCCTGAGCGTCCTTCCGGTCCCAGTCATAGAGGCGGTAGGTGATATCGCTGGACTGCTGGATCTCATAGAGCACGATGCCGCGGCCGATGGCATGCACCGTGCCCGAGGGGATGAAATAGACCTCCCCGGGCCGGACAGTGACCCGGCGCAGATGATCCCGGAGAGCGCCGGTCTCGCTCAGGCGCACAAGATCGTCCCGTGACGCCACATCCTTCAGGCCGTAGACCAGCTGGGCGCCCTCGTCCGCCGAGAGGATGTACCAGGCCTCGGTCTTTCCCATGCCGCCATAACGGGCGGCGTAGGCGTCATCCGGATGGACCTGCACCGACAGGGTGTCCCGGGCGTCCAGGATCTTGATCAAAAGGGGGAAGGGCCCTTTCACCCCGGTGCCGGCCGCTTTTTCTCCCCACCGGGCCAGATAATCCGCGAAAGCCGTACCGTCTTCCAGGGTACAGTTCATGCCGGGGATCGCGGATACCTCCAGGCTCTCCCCGGTGGTCTCATCCGGGATGTCACGGCCATACAGGCTCTTTAAGCGG
>CACZOZ010000322.1:0-3440 GCA_902782865.1 uncultured Eubacteriales bacterium | reverse complement strand
TGGCTCCCGGAGGGCATCTGGACGGACGTGTTCACGGGGGACCGGTATTTCGGTGCCGGATGGCGGGACATGACGCGGCCCCTGGACTCTTTCCCGCTGCTGGCGAAGGAGGGCGGCTTCTTCGTGCTGGACGGGAAGCCGGAGGGCAACAGCGTTGACCTCCCCGTCAGGCTCCGGGTGATGGTGTTCGCGGGCAGCGGGGAGTACACCCTCATCGAGGACTCTGACGGCGCCCGGGCCGTGACCGTGTTCCGGTCGGAACAGCTCTCCGGCACCGAGCAGCTCGTCACGATCCGCAGCGATGATCCCGGCCGCATCCTGCCCCGGCGGGAGCTGACGCTTTCCTTCCGCAATGTGACGGACGGCGTCGCGGAGGTCACCCTGGACGGGAAGGAGACGGCTTTCACGGACCGCCTGGAGGCGGACCACACGCTGGTGACCGTGCCGGGCTTTGAGCCCGGGATGACCTGCGCGGTCAGGATCCGGGAGACCGCCGACACCGCCATGAGACGCGGCGCGGCGATCCTGAAAGTGATCGCGGCGGCGGAAGGGGACAACATCGACCGGGAAAAGGCCTATGCCCTCCTCCGCGAGACCCGGTCACGGGAGGAATATGACACGGCCCTGAGCGCCTGCCCCGGCACGGCGCTGATGAAAAAACGTTTGAGCGAGATCGAGTTCGAGTAAAGGAGAAGACCGGCATGATCAGGTATGATGAATCCCGGCGGCTGTTCCATCTGTATAACGATCTTATGTCCGTGGTACTGTGCGTGCGCGCCGACGAGGACGGCTGTGACGAACTGCTCATGGCCCATTTCGGCGCGCCCCTTGACGATCCCGGGGCGGCGCTGCCGCTGATCAACGAGCGCAGCGGCGCTTCCTTCGACTCCCTCAGGCAGATCCTCCCCTACGCCTGTCCCACGGACGGGCGCGGGGACTACCGCCCCCCGATGGTCAGCGCCCTTGATTTTAGCGGGCAGAACTGCACGGAATTGTACTATGAGGGTTTTGAGATCCGAGAGGGCAAGAGCGCGCTCCCCGGCCTGCCCGCCGCCTATGTGGAGCGGGACGATGAGGCCTCCACCCTGACGGTCACCCTCGGGGACCCGGTGACGGGGCTCAAAGCTCAGATCAGCTACACCCTGTACCGGGACCGGCCCGTCCTGGCCGTGAGCGCGCGGTATATGAACGGGGGCGCCGAAGCCCTCGAGATGAAAAACGCGGGGAGCGTATGCGTCGCCCTGCCCGGGCGGTACGACATGATCCATCTGCACGGCGCGTGGGCCAGGGAGCGGGCCGTGGAGCGCGTGCCCCCGGCGGCGCTGACCCGGTGCGTTTCCTCGGCGCGGGGCGCTTCCGGCCATGAGCACAATCCCTTCACGGTCCTCGCCGCCCCGGACACCACGGAGTTTTCCGGCGAGTGCCTGGGCGTGGCGCTGGTGTACAGCGGCAGCTTCCTGATCAGCGTGGATGAGAACGCCTTCGGCACCACGCGGCTCACCGCGGGCCTGGATCCCCGGTGCTTCACCTGGCGCCTGATGCCCGGGGAGAGCTTCCAGGCCCCCGAAGCCCTGTGCGTGTGGAGCGGCGAGGGCCTCAACGGCATGAGCCGGGCGTTCCACAGCGTGATCCGGGAGCGCGTGTGCCGCGGTCCGTGGCGGGACCGGCCGCGCCCCATCCTGATCAACAACTGGGAAGCCACGTATTTTGACTTTGACGAGAAAAAACTGCTGGATATCGCCCGGGCCGCGGCGGACGCCGGGATCGAGCTCTTCGTGCTGGACGACGGCTGGTTCGGCCGCCGGGACACCGACCACTGCTCCCTGGGCGACTGGGTGGAGAACTGGAGAAAGCTCCCCGACGGCCTGAAGGGACTTTCGGAAAAGCTCGGCGCCCTGGGGATGCGCTTCGGGCTCTGGTTCGAGCCGGAGATGGTGTCCCCGGACAGCGACCTGTACCGCGCTCATCCCGACTGGTGCCTGCACGCCGGGGGCCGGCGGCGCACCACCGCGCGGCATCAGCTGATCCTGGACATGTCCCGGAAGGACGTGCAGGACTACGTGATCGACGCGGTCTCCACCGTGCTGCGCAGCGCGGATATCAGCTATGTGAAGTGGGACATGAACCGCAATTTCAAAGAAGCGGGCACCGCGGCGGAGGGCGCGCGCCAGGGCGAGACGGCGCACCGGTGCATGCTGGGCCTCTACCGGGTGCTGGAAAAGATCACGTCAGCTTTCCCGGAAGTGCTGTTCGAGA
Organism: uncultured Eubacteriales bacterium; assembly: GCA_902782865.1. Taxonomy (GTDB): domain Bacteria; phylum Bacillota; class Clostridia; order Christensenellales; family Aristaeellaceae; genus RUG756. The sequence goes on along the minus strand of CACZOZ010000322.1, from coordinate 1,184 downwards.
GCTGCTCCGGCGGCGGCGGGCGGTTTGACGCGGGCATGCTCTATTATATGCCCCAGACCTGGACCAGCGACGACAGCGACGCCGTGGAGCGGCTGAGCATCCAGTACGGCACCAGCCTGTGCTATCCCGTGAGCGCGATGGGCGCCCATGTGTCCGCGGTGCCCAACCATCAGGTGGGCCGCGTGACCGGGATCGGGATGCGCGGCGATGTGGCCCTGGGCGGCAATTTCGGCTACGAGCTGGACCTGTCCAAACAAACGCCGGAGGACATGGAGGCGATCCGCCGCCAGGTGCTTATGGTGAAGCGCCTGCGAAATACCACCCAGCGGGGCGTGTTCACCCGGCTCATGAGCCCCTTTGAGGGGAACGTGACCGCCTGGCAGTTCGTCGACGCGGACCGGATCATCCTGTGCGCGTACCGCGTCCTGTCAAAGCCCAATCCGGAGCCCGTCCGGATCCGGCTGCAAAACGTGCCCGACGGGATCTGGCGCGCCGATGACGGGCGCGCGTTCACCGCCTCCGCGCTGATGAGCTTGGGGCTGTGCCCCGACTTCCCCCGGGGCGATTTCACATCCTCGGTGATCGTGCTCGAAAGGGCGCGGGACGAAAAACAGGCGTGACGCACGCGGCGGGAGGCAGACCCATGATCACACCCATGATCACCGCGCACTCGGGCTGCGAGGGCACAAGCGATGATTCCATCGCCTCGGTCAAAACGGGCATCGCCCTCGGGGCGGACTGTGTGGAGGTGGATGTGAGGACCGGAAGGGACGGTTCCCTGCGGCTGAGCCACGATGAGATCAGGGATAAGAATGGTCGCATCACGCTCAAAGAGGCCTTCGCCCTGATCCGGGAAAGCGGCATCGCCGTCAACTGCGACCTGAAGGAGTACGGCGCCCTGCTGCCGGTCATCGACCTGGCGGAGGAATGCGGCCTCACCCGGGAACAGCTGATCTTTTCGGGATGCGTGGACCCGAAATTACTGGCAAGCCATCCCGAGGCCGCCGCGCGCAGCCGGATCTTCCTGAACTCGGAGGAGCTCGTATCGGACCTGACCGGGAACAGGGACTTGAGGCGCGCCGAGCAGGCCGCCTTCCTCCTCGCCCACGCGCGCCCCGCCGCGGAGCGCTTCCGCCTGACGGGCGCGGCGGCCCTCAACGCGCCCTACGGCATCATGACCGATG
>CACZOZ010000321.1:0-2835 GCA_902782865.1 uncultured Eubacteriales bacterium | reverse complement strand
CATCCTGCGGGGCGCCGGGGACGACCAGCTCAAAAAGATCGCCCGGTTCTACGACTACCTGGAGATCCAGCCCCTGGGCAACAACGCTTTCCTGCTGCGGGACGGCCAGGCGGAGAACGAGGATGAGCTCCGGGACAACAACCGGAAGATCGTCGCCCTGGGAAAGGAGCTGGGCCTGCCCGTGTGCGCCACGGGGGACGTGCATTTCATCGATCCCGAGGACGCCGTGTTCCGGGCCATCATCCAGGCCGGCCAGGGCTTTGACGACGCGGAGCACCAGCCGCCCCTGTACCTGAAGACCACCGAGGAGATGCTGGAGGAATTCAGCTACCTGGGTGAGGAGACCTGCCGCAAGGTGGTGCTGGATGATCCGAAGCTCATCGCGTCCCGGATCGGCGATATCACCCTCTACCCCATCCACCCGGAGGGAAAGACCACTTTCTCGCCCTACTGGGAAGAGGCCGAGGGCGACATCACCAATATGACCTGGTCGCGGGCCCGGGAGCTGTACGGCGATGACCTGCCTGAGCTGGTCAAAAAGCGCATCGACAAGGAGTTGGGCGCCATCATCGGCTACGGCTACGCCACGCTGTACTCCATCGCCAACAAGCTGGTACAGAAATCCCTGCGGGACCACTACGTGGTGGGCAGCCGCGGATCCGTTGGATCATCCGTCGTGGCCTTCATGTGCGGCATCACCGAGGTGAACCCCCTGCCGCCCCATTACCAGTGCCCCACCTGCCATAAGGGCTATTTCGACATCCCGAAGGAATTCACCATCGGGGTGGACCTTCCCGACAAGAACTGCCCCGTCTGCGGGAATCCCCTGCGCAAGGACGGGTATGACATCCCCTTCGAGGTGTTCCTGGGCTTCAAGGGCGACAAGGTGCCGGACATCGACCTGAACTTCTCCGGCGAGTACCAGCCCACCGCTCATCAGTACGTCAAGGAGCTGTTCGGATCGGACAACGTGTTCCGGGCCGGCACCATCGGCACCCTGGCGGAAAAGACCGCCTACGGTTTCGTGCTCAAGTACCTGGAAGAGCGGAACCTCACCGTGACCGAAGCGGAAAAGCGCCGCCTGGCCAGCGGCTGCGTGGGCGTGAAGCGCACCACGGGCCAGCACCCCGCCGGCATGGTGGTGGTGCCCAAGGGATATGAGATCTACCAGTTCACGGGCATCCAGCACCCGGCGGACGACATGGAGAGCGACATCGTCACCACCCATTTCGATTTCAACTCCATGCACGACATCCTGGTCAAGCTGGACATCCTGGGCCACGACGATCCCACCATGCTCCATCTCCTGGAGGAGCTGACGGGCGTGCCGTACCTGGATATCCCCCTGGACGACAAAAAGGTGATGAGCCTGTTCCAGAGCCCGGAGGCCCTGGGCATCACCAGCGAGGAGCTGGGCTGCAGCACGGGCACCTACGGCGTGCCCGAGTTCGGCACGGGCTTCGTGCGCCAGCTGCTGGACGATACCCGGCCCAGCACCATGCAGGAGCTGGTGCGCATCTCCGGCCTGTCCCACGGCACGAACGTGTGGCTGGGCAATACCAAGGACATCATCGACCAGGGCATCGCCACCCTGAGCGAGTGCTTCTGCACCCGGGATGACATCATGAACCAGCTGATGAAAATGGGCGTGGAAGCGAAAATGAGTTTCGACATCATGGAATCCGTCCGCAAGGGCAAGGGCCTCAAGCCCGCCATGGAAGAAGCCATGCACGCCCACAACGTGCCGGAATGGATGATGGAGTCCTGCCGGAAGATCAAATACATGTTCCCCAAGGGCCACGCCGTAGCCTACGTGACCATGGCCCTGCGGGTGGCCTGGTACAAGGTATACCGGCCCCTGGCCTACTACGCGGCCTACTTCACCATCCGCGGCGACGGGTTCGACGCCTGCACCATGATCTTCCAGGACGTGAAGAGCGCCCGGAACAAGCTCAGGGAATGCGAAGAGCTGGTGGAGGGCAACAAGGACGCCACCGCGAAGGAACAGAACCAGGTGGTGGCCATGCAGATGGTGCTGGAGATGATGCTGCGCGGCTTTCGTTTCCTGCCGGTGGATCTGTACCACAGCCACGTGAGCCGCTTCCAGCCCGTGGACGACACCCACCTGCTGGTGCCCTTCATCTCCATGGGCGGCCTGGGCGAAAGCGCGGCCAAGAGCATCGTGGAGGCCCGGGAGACCCCCTTCCTGTCCCTGGAGGATCTGACGCGCCGGGCCAAGGTGTCCAGCGCCGTCACGGAGCTGCTCCAGCAGCAGGGCTGCCTGAAGGACCTGCCCGAAAGCAGCCAGACCAGCCTGCTGGAGGGGCTGTAGGGATACCATCCCTGTTTTCCTTATCAAACGGACGGATGAACGAAATAAAAACGGGCTGCCTTTTCAGGCAGCCCGCTGTGTTATTGGGATCGATGAGATCACTCGTCCTCGTCCTCGTCGGTCTGAGCGTTCTCGATGATCTTCTTGGCCACGTCGCCGGGCACTTCCTCGTAGCGCTCAAAGCGCATGGTGAAAGAGCCCCTGGCCTGGGTCATGGAGCGCAGGTCCGTCGCGTACTTGAACATTTCGGCCATAGGCGCTTCGGCGGTGACCCTCTGGAGACCGTCGATCTGGTCCATGCCCATGATCCTGCCGCGGCGCTTGTTCATGTCGCCCATGATGTCGCCCATGTACTCATCCGGCACGAACACTTCCACGTGCATGATCGGCTCGAGCAGGACGGGGTTGGCTTCCTTGCAGCCCTTCTTGTAGGCGATGCGGGCAGCGGTCTTGAAGGCCATTTCAGAGGAGTCCACCGGGTGGGAGGAACCGTCGTACAGCTT
>CACZOZ010000320.1:0-4838 GCA_902782865.1 uncultured Eubacteriales bacterium | reverse complement strand
AGCGGAGCTTTCCGGCGCAGGACGAGACTGCTTGGAAATTCCGACCCTCAGCACGCTTCCGCCCGCCTGTATCCGCCACCGGCGGCGACAGTCTCCGCGCCCCGCTTATACCACCCCTCTTAAATGATGGGTACGTTGTTTTGTGTTTGTCGTATGCGCCGTGCGCTGGCGGCGAACGGATGCGCCGCCGGCCGCGCGCGGACTAAAGCAACAGTCATTTCCAGAGTTTTAAAACCCTGCTACTTTATATCTTCTTTCTTCCACTTTTTTACTTTCGCTGGTTTGCTTTTCATCCATTGTTTCAGTTTCTTGTTATTCTGTCGCTGTTGCTTGTGCAACAGCGCCTTTTCGTTTGCAAAGGTAAAATCTTAAAATACTACTTTAAGATTTTTCATTAAACAGCAAAATCTTAAAATAGAGCCGACAGCCGGCGGGCGCCAATGCCCGTGGCTGTGCCCCGGCAGCGCGATGAAGCCGCCCTGAGGGGCTGATAAAGGAACGCGATCCTGTCAATAACCGGTAAATAATGTAAAAACATGCCCGGGTCCCTGGCGCGCCAAGGCTTCCGGGCGGTTTTTGCATGACGTGGAAAAGGACCAATTTTACATATATACTCAAAATGTATCATCAGCTTTTGACTTGCGGCATATATGAAAGGAGCGTATCATGAAGGAGTGGTTCAAAATGCGTACTGTCTGGGGAGCCTCGATCCAGCGCATGACGGCAGAAGAGGCGGGCAGGCTGATCAAGGCGGTATACCTGTATGAAAGGACGGGGGAGCGCCAGGTCCTCCCCGGGCCGGAAGGGATCCTGTACGCCATGATAGAAGAGGTGCTTGTCCGGGATGACGAGGAGATGGCCGCCCTGTCCGAAAAGCGGGCCGCCGCCGGCGCCGCAGGCGGAAGGCGGGCCCGGGCAAATCGCAGAGCGGCGGATGAGACAGAGCGACCGTAAGCAAACCGAAGCAAAAAAGCAATTGCTTGCAATAAGAATAAGAATACAGAATACAGAATACAGATATAAGAATACAGAATACAGAAACAGAACAAGAAAAAAAAACGCATGCGATGCATGCGCGCGAACGGTATCTGTTTTTCGGAAAACATTATTGACGGGATATGCTGAGATCGCGTTGCTCAAATGCCTCCGCGTCACGTATCATGTGTTCAGTATGGAGATCCCGGCACGACCGTTAAAGGAGGCCCCCATGAGCGACAACAACGCCACAAGCAAATTCATTGCCCTAATCCTCAGGCACAAGCCGGAGACCATCGGCATCACCCTGGACGAGCACGGGTGGGCCGACGTGGACCGCCTGATCGAAGGGGTGAACAGGACCCGCCCCCTGGACCGGGACACGCTGGAGGAGATCGTCCGCACGGACGAAAAGCAGCGGTACGCCTTCAATGAGGACCACACCCTGATCCGGGCCAACCAGGGGCACTCCGTCCCCGTGGACGTGGAGCTTGAAAGGATGAAGCCGCCGGCGGTCCTCTATCACGGCACCGGCGAAAAATACGTTTCGTCCATCGACCGCCAGGGCCTGCTGCCGCGCTCCCGATTGTATGTGCACCTGTCGCCCGATGCCGATACGGCCGTGAAAGTGGGTTCCCGCCACGGGAAGCCGGTGGTGTACCTCGTGGACGCGGCCCGGATGGACGCCGACGGATACAGCTTTTACCGCTCCGTCAACGGCGTGTGGCTCACGAAGGCCGTGCCGGCGGAGTATCTGAGGAAGAGCGGGGCGGAAAAATAAGGGACGGGACAGCCCTGGGGTATGGACAAGGGTAATGAAGACGCTGCGCTGATGAAGAGATTTGAGATGGGGTTTTGATGACATCATCCGGACACAAAGGAATGACCTGACGAGGACATGCATTGTAACAGGCTGCGTCACTATGCTTCGCGGTCTGCCCGCCCCTACTAGCGCATCATCCCAGGCGGATTCGATCGCGAGAACTCTGTTCTGTAACAGACAGGAGCACATAGACAGGAAAAGCCGCACCTCAAACAAGGAATAACAACATCTTCAATGATAAATAACGTTTTATATCTCAGAGATTAAAGCTTTTGGTTGTATCTGTTCGAAACAGTATGATATAATTACAAAGCTAGTTTATATTCGAAAATCAATTACAATTTCTGTCAGGTAAAAACACCTATATGTCTGGTGCATTCCCTGCACACTCTATTTTTCAATAGTTATGCAATGACAAGATTTGTTGCCAGCATGCAGATGAACCAGAATGATATCAAGACCTTATAACAATTTTTCCACCCAATAGAATACTGTCAGACGATGTCTCTTGTTTTGTATTATGTCCGGTACAGAATACACATATCGAATCTTGTATCCCTGACAGCTTTCGATCGTCGCCGGACCCTGATCCGCCGGTGATCCGATCGGAAGCTGTTTATATGCCCATCTCCCCCGTTTTGTGATAGAATAAAGCGACATAAGTACACGATCCCCGGGATCCTGATCCCGGCGCCTGATATCGGCAGGAGGCTTGCGATGAAAAAGAGACTCAAATGGATGATCCCCCTGATGGCGGCCGTCATGCTGGCCGCCGCGCTCCTTATGTATATCGGCGGCTATTACCGCGCGGATAAGACGGCCCTTGCCGCGCTCGTGCCGGACGGGACCGTGGACGTGTCACGGACGGATTACGGATGGTATTTCGACGGGCCGTCCACGACCGACGCGCTGGTGTTCTATCCCGGGGGCATGGTGGAGGAGACGGCGTACGCGCCGCTTCTGCGCCTGCTCGCCCGGGAGGGGATGGACGTGTGCCTGGTGAGCATGCCCCTTCACCTGGCCGTTTTCGGGGTCAACAGGGCCTCGGCGGTGATGGCGCGGTACGCATACGATCACTGGTATGTGGGCGGGCATTCCCTGGGCGGCGCCATGGCGGCGGCTTACGCCGCGCGTCACGGGAAGGGGCTCACGGGCCTCATCCTGCTGGCGGCGTACCCCACCCGGACGCTGGACGCGTCGCTGATCACGATCAGCGTGACCGGCACTGAGGACGGGGTGCTGGACCGGGCGAAAGCCGAAGCGGGAAAAGCCTTCGTGACCGGGGAACTTTACGAAGCCGCGCTGCCCGGGGGGAACCACGCGCAGTTCGGGAATTACGGCGATCAGCGGGGGGACGGCGCCGCGGCGATCGGCCGGGACGAGCAGCAGCGCCTGACCGTGGAGCACATCATCCGCAGCAAACGATAACATACAGGAAAAGAGGGGTTCTTTCGTGTTCGATCATCATGACATCACCCGGGACGCTTTCATGCTCCACGGGCCGCTGGCCCGAAAAGGCTATGACTGGTGGTGGCATTCCTTCACCGCGCAGGACGCTGAGAGCGGGGAGGACAAGGCGTTCTTCATCGAGTTTTTCACGTGCGATCCGGCCCTGGCGGAGGATGAGCCCGTTTTGGGCCAGCTGCCGGCCAACCGGGCGGCCGGGAAGCGCCCGTCCTACCTGATGGTGAAGGCGGGCACTTGGGGAAAGGACCACTGCCAGCTGCACCGGTTCTTCGCCTGGAAGGATGTGAAGCTCCACGGGGACGCGCCATACCAAATCGAGGCGGCGGACTGCCTGGCCTGCGAGACGGCGCTCCGGGGCCATATCACCATCAGCCCGGAGGAGGCTGAAAAGCATCCGGAGTGGATGTGCGACGCGGGCGACATGCGGTGGGATCTCACGGTGGACAAGCAGATCGCCTTCAACGTGGGCTACGGGGCCAGCAAGCCGATGCGGGACGCCGAGGCCTTCGCGATGTACTGGCACGCCGAAGGCATGAAGAGCGCCTACAGCGGGGAGATCGTTTTCAACGGCAGGCGCTACACCGTGACGTCGGAAAAAAGCTACGGCTACGCGGACAAGAACTGGGGCCGGGACTTCACCAGCCCCTGGGTGTGGCTGGCCTCCAGCCATCTCACGAGCAGAAAGACCGGGAAGCAGCTGATGAACAGCGCCTTCGACATCGGGGGCGGCCGGCCCAAGATCTATTTCGTGCCCCTGGACCGCCGCCTGCTGGGCGTGTTCTATTACGAGGGCAAAGAGTATGATTTCAACTTTTCCAAGCTCCACCTGAAGGTGAAGACCGAGTTTTCCTTCGAGGAGGGGGAGGAGCTGGTACACTGGAAAGTGCGCCAGGAGAACATCCACGCCGTCATGGAGACGGAAGTGTTCTGCCGCAAGGAGGACATGCTGCTGATCAACTATGAGGCCCCGGACGGATCCAGACGGCACGACCGCCTGTGGAACGGCGGCAACGGCTGGGGCACCGTGCGCCTGTACGACAAAAAGGACGGCGGCCTGGAGATGGTGGACGAGATCGACGCGGACCATGTGGGGTGCGAATACGGAGAATATGAGGGTCGATCGGGAGACCATGAGAAAGAGGTCCCCGATCGACAGTGAAATGCGCTGAAGCGCGTGAAATTGCTTTGCAGTGAAATATCGCCGCGGGCGATGTGAAATACGCCTGACGGCGTGTTGCGGTACAAATTCCTTGCGGAATTTGGAGTGATCAGAAGGAACGACGAGGTGACCTCATCACCCGCCTGATGACGGTACCTTTTATCCCTTTCCTTACTTTCGCACCCCTTTCAGCGTATTCCTGTCTGCTGCAGAACAGATCCCTCGCGTACGGATGCGCTCGGGATGACACTATGTGAGGGGTAACTGCTCTGACGGAGCACGATCCAACATGCTGCGGTGATCGTCGTCTTACACAGTTTATAGCCCCCAAAGTGTCATCCTGTTATGAAGTGGCCCGTGTCAATGGACAAAACAGATTGAAAACAGACCGGAATAAACAACGATGACAAGCGT
>CACZOZ010000319.1:0-2505 GCA_902782865.1 uncultured Eubacteriales bacterium | reverse complement strand
GATTATCTCACGAAGCCTTTCCAGACGAAGGAACTCCTGGCGAGGATCAGGGCGCTCGGCCGCCGGAGCGCGAGCTTTCGGGACGGGACCCTGCGTTACGGCGACCTGAAGCTGGAACCGGCGACAGCGACCCTCACCTGTGAACAGACGGGGCAAAGCGTCCGCCTGAGCGAGAAGGAGCTGCGCATCCTGGAGTATATGTTCGGCAATCAGGGGCAGATCATGACCCGGGAACAATTGGCCGTGAAGATCTGGGGCTTTGAGAACGAGGCCGAGTACAACAACGTGGAAGTGTACATGTCCTTCACGCGGAAAAAGCTGGCCTTCGTCGGCTCCGGGGTCGAGATCAAGGCGGTGCGCGGCCTGGGATATGAATTGAGGGAGAAAGATGTTTAAGCGTTCCAGAAAAAAGATCATCCTGGCCGTCATGGGGGCGCTGATCCTGCTGTTCGCGGTCACGCTGTCCGTGATCCTGCTGGCCAGCTACCGGGAGATCCGGCAGGAAAACATGGATATGCTCAAGCGGCATGTGGAACTGTATTATCTGGAAGATGAAGCGGGCGTCCCGGCCGATCCGCCGCCGGAAGCGCCGATGAACGGCTTTGACGGACATGCCCCGGAGCCCCGGGAAAAACCGCCGCTGGATCAGAAACCGGACTATCAGCTGTCCACGTTCTATTCCGTCGCCTTTGGGGAAAATGACACGGTGATCGCGGTGGACAACGGGGAGAAAGAGGTCTACAGCGAAGAGGACCTGATCCGCATCGCGAAAGAGATCCTGGCCAAAGGCGCCTCCTCCGGGCGGACCGGCGCCCTGACCTACATCGTGGAACACAGGCCGGACTACACGCTGGTCGCCCTGATGGACAACACGGTGTCCGAGAGCGGCCTGAGCACGCTCCTGCGCCATGTGCTTTACGTCGGCGGCGGGGCCATCCTCGCGATGTTCTTCGTGGTCCTGTATCTGTCCGGGCGCATCATAAGGCCGCTGGAAGAGAACGACCAAAGGCAGAAACAGTTCATCTCCGACGCCAGCCACGAACTCAAAACGCCGGTGGCCGTCATCAGCACCAACGCGGAACTGCTGTCCAGGGAGATCGGGGAAAACGAGTGGCTTTCCAACATCCGCTATGAGAATGAGCGCATGGGCGGCCTGATCCGGCAGCTGCTGGACCTCTCCCGGGCGGAGAGCGCGGGACAGCCGATGGAACAGGTCGACTTTTCCCGCGTCGCAACAGGAGAAGAACTGGCCTTTGAGGCCTTCGCTTTTGACCATGGGAAAACGATACAGAGCGATATCGAGGACGGCGTGCGGCTGACAGGCGATCCGACGCAACTGACCCAGATCGTTTCCATCCTGCTGGACAACGCGGTCCGGCACGCCGCAGGCAGCGATATCAGCCTGACGCTGAAGCGTCACGGGCATGAAGCCGTACTGGCTGTCATCAATGACGGCGACGCCATCCCGCCGGACAAGCTGGAACATCTCTTCGACCGCTTCTACCGGGTGGATGAAGCCCGGACCGATGACGGGCACCACTACGGCCTGGGGCTTTCCATCGCCAAAGCCATCGCGGAGAAGCACGGGGGCAGCATTACCGTGTCCTGCCATGACGGGAAGGTCCGCTTCGCGGTCTCCCTGCCGATCAAAAAATAATGAGATCTTCAATCTTTCTTCAATCGACCTCCCTTACAATGACGTCGTCAGCCTGAGGGGAGGTCTCCTTTTTGAAGACATGAGACCGGTCAGGCCGGCAAAAAACACGGAGGTGTTCAGAATGAAAAAGATCCTTGCTTTGATCCTTGTTTTGATCCTCGCGGTGAGCGGCACTTTGTCCGCGTTCGCGGAAGAAGGAAACACCGAAAAGCCGCCGCAGGGCAGCGGCCCCATGGATGGAACGGCTCCTCCCGAACCGCCGGACGGCGGGATGCCCGGTCACCCCGGCGGCACTCCCCCGGACGGCATGCCCGGCGGCTTCGGCGGCGGCACCCCTCCCGGAGGCAGGACCTCGTCCTTTGAGTACACGGCTGCCGTTGAGATCACCGAAGCGGCGGAACAGGCGGGCCGGACCTACGCCTCCGTCACCGCGGATGAGAGCGCCCTGATCGTGAACACATTAGACGCGGTCACCATCACCGATCCCACAGTGACCAAGACCGGGGACTCCGACGGCGGCGACAACTGCAACTTCTACGGCCTGAACGCGGCCCTGCTGGTGATGGGCGACTCCACGACCACGATCACGGGCGGCACGATCGAATCCTCGGCCTCCGGTGCGAACGGCGTGTTCTGCTACGGCGGCAACAGCGGTCAAAACGGCGCGGCCGGCGACGGCACCACGGTGATCATCTCCGGCACGACCATCACCACCACCGGCGACGGCTCCGGCGGCATCATGACCACGGGCGGCGGCATCACCTGTGCCAGCGACCTGACGGTCACCACCGGCGGCCGGTCCTCCGCGGCCATCCGCACGGACCGGGGCGGCGGCACCGTGGTCGTCG
>CACZOZ010000318.1:0-8845 GCA_902782865.1 uncultured Eubacteriales bacterium | reverse complement strand
TTTCCCTGGGAGGACTGTTTCGATCAGGAGATCCTGACGCGCGGCTGGAACTATTATCTGGAAGGAGCGGTAGAGGGACTTTCGAAGAAAAGCGATCAGGAATATACAGCTGTCGTTCAAGGTTCGGTCCCGTACAATGTCGGTATCGATCTCCGGGAGGGGATCCCTGTTTCCATGTCCTGCGACTGCCCGTACGCGGAAAGAGGCTTCGAATGCAAGCATATGGCAGCGGTCCTGTTTGCTGTCGAGGATGAGAAGGAACAGAGCGGTGTTTCTCCGGGGACCTGTGTCTCTCCCGACGAAGGGAAGACCATAGAGAGCATCGTCGCCCGGATCCCCGAAAATGAGATAAGGGACGTTCTTGTCGATCTGTGCAAAAGGAACGAGGAGATCGGACATTTCATCTCCCTGAGGTATTCCGAAAAAAACATTGCCGTTCGTTTAAAGGAGCTGTCCCGTGATCTGGAACGGATCGTACGTGAATACTCGGACAAGCATGGTTTTGTCCACTGGCGAGATGCCGGGGATCTTGAGCTTGCTGTAGAGGGATTCCTTACCGATAACACATCTGCGCTGACAGCATGCGGGGAGGCGATGCCGGCGTTCCGGATGGTGAACGATACTATGATGCGGATCGGCGAATTGGATATCGACGACGACGGGCATCTCTGCCGTATCGCCTCGGTGATATGCGAATGCTGGTCATCGATCCTGAACGCATGCTCCGCTCGGGAAAAACGGGAGCTTTTCCAATGGTTCTCTGATCACGCGTTCGATAAGAGGATACCGTACTATGCTCAGGACGTGTTCAGAACGTTCTATGAGGATGAGTTTCAGGAACGGGATCTTCTGGAGCGGAAACTGAAGCAGTATCAGGTCACAGGTCCGCTGGCTTCAAGGGATGACTACGGGGAATACTATGAACAAGAACATAGAGTCATGGTCATGTTCTCGCTGATGGAAAAGCTTTCTTGCCCCGAGGACAGCATCCGGGAACAGATCGAACGGTTTTATCAACTGCCGTGTGCCCGGCAGTTCGCGATCGACCACGCCATAAAACAGGGGGATACGCCGGGGGCGATCGACCTTTTGCGAAAGAGCAAGCAGATCGACGGGGAATACGCCGGCCTTGTCAGAAAATACTCCGCCGTGCTGATCGAGCTTTACAAGCAGGAAGGACGCGGCGCGGATCATAAACAGGAACTGCTTTTCCAGATATTCAATTGCGGGCAGGTCAATCTGAAGTATACGAACGAATTGAAGACCGTGTGCGAAGCGCGGGAATGGGAGGAATACCGGTCACAGATACTGGCGGCACGGACCTGCAGAGCGATCCTGTATCCGCTGCTTGACGCGGAGGGAATGCATGAGGAGCTTCTGGAACGTATCACAGGATCCGGATCATTGACGGCTCTGGATGATCACGAGAAGGGACTGAAGCAAAAGTATCCGGAAAAAGTCAGGGACGCTTATGCCGGGATCCTGAAAAAAGCCATGGATCTATCATCAGACCGCGGCCGGTATGCCGCGCTGATCCGGTATCTCAGGAAGCTTCGCGCTTATCCTGGAGGGAAGGAACTTGCTGAGCGGATCGCGGCGGAATGGCGTGATGCCTACCCGCGGCGCCGGGCTCTGCTGGATGAATTGTCAAAAGCAGGATTTTGATATATCTTGCGAAGAAACAGAAGATAAAGGAGAGCGCGCGCGTGTATACGTTCAATGAATCGGACTGGAAACTCTTCAGGCAAAGGATAGCCGTATGGCAGGAAAATCATATGGAACGCCTGTGCCGGGAGTATATCGAACTGCTGTCTGGCGACCGGAAGGTTCGGAAAAGTGGTGGGATCTGGAAAAACGGGTCAAAGAAGACAAACGGTCCCGCGGGGTGATCGCTGACATGGCCAGATCGAGGATGCCTCAGCACATAGCGGCGCTTCTCATCGAAGGGGTGATCACGGAAGATGACCTGGATGGGTTCTCCGATGATCTCAGGGCATGGGCGGCCGCGGCGGCACGTGATCCGGGCGGTTCCGATCGGATCTGAATCATATCCGCCCCGCCGGCTGACTGATCCTTTCCGCCGGTGTCCCGCTTATCTGACGCAGGCCGGATCCCACCGCCGGTCGCCCGATCCTGATATGTATTTTCATTGTTTTCATTCTTTTGCTCTTGACAGACGCTGTGCCTTCAGGTATCATGACTCCATTATTGGTCCGCGCCGGAAAGGAGGAGGCTTTTGATGACGCAATATGGTCGTATGGGCATGTGCATGCGCGTGGAAGCTTCCTCGCGTTAATTGCGCTGCGCGGTCTGATACCTTAAGGGAGACTTGAACGCCGCCGCGAATGACGCGGACGGCGTTTTTTTCATGGGAGAGGAGCGATCACCTTGGGAAACGGGGAGACCCTGATCGAGATCAGGGACCTGAAGAAGATCTACACTACGTCCTCCGGCGAGGTCGTGGCCCTCAACGGGATCAGTCTTGAGATCCGCAAGGGCGAGATCTACGGGATCATCGGGATGAGCGGCGCCGGGAAATCCACCCTGATCCGCTGTATGAACCGGCTGGACACGCCCACCTCGGGCACCGTGCTCATCGACGGCAGGGACATCCTGAAGATGAACAAAAAGGAGCTTCTGATGACCCGCCGGAAGGTGTCCATGATCTTCCAGCAGTTCAACCTGCTGATGCAGCGCACGGTCGCGGGCAATATACGCTATCCTCTGGAACTGGCGGGAGTGGACCGGCAGACGGCGGACAAAAGAGTGCGGGAGCTGCTTGAGATCGTGGACCTGAGCGACAAGTACGACGCTTATCCCATCCAGCTCTCGGGCGGCCAGCGCCAGCGGGTGGCCATCGCCAGGGCCCTGGCCTCCGATCCGGAAGTGCTGCTGTGCGATGAGGCCACCAGCGCTCTGGATCCCATGACCACCCAGTCGATCCTTTCCCTTCTGCAGGATATCAACCGCCGCCTGGGCATCACCATCGTGCTGATCACCCATGAGATGGCGGTCATCCGCCAGGTGTGCACCCGGGTGGCCATCCTGGATGGGGGCACCATCGCCGAGGAGGGCAGCGTGGATGACGTGTTCGTCCACACCCGTTCCGCGGCGGGCAAACGGCTGTTCGGCATCCTGGGCAACGACGAGGACGACGAGGACGAGTCCCTGGAGGTGCCGGCGCTCCGGCTGATCTTTGAGAACGGCGATATCCAGAAGCCCATCATCGCGTCCCTGGTGCGGCATTTCCAGATCGATGTCAACATCCTGGCGGCCAACGTGCGCCGCATCGGCAGCAGCCAGTACGGGCAGCTCCTGATCGAGGCGCCCGAGGATAACGAGAAGAAGCTGGCTATCGAAAAGTACCTGACGGAACAGGGGATCACGGTGAAGGAGGTGGGGCCGCAATGACCTGGGAACAGATCCGCCCCCTTCTCACGGAGGGCTTCCTTGAGACTCTGGGCATGATCGTGCCCGCTTCCCTCATCGCTTACCTGATCGGCCTGCCCCTGGGCGTGCTCCTGGTCATCACCCGCCGGGACGGCATCATACCCAAGCCTACATTCAACGCGGTGCTGGGCGCCGTGATCAACTTTCTGCGGTCGATCCCCTTCGTGATCCTGATCGCCATGCTGTTCCCCGTCACACGCTTCGTGATGGGCACCACCCTGGGCACGGCCGCCGCGGTGTTCCCGCTGGTCATCAGCGCCGCCCCGTACGTGGCCCGGATCGTGGAATCCTCCCTCCTGGAAGTGGACCGGGGCGTGGTGGAAGCGGCCCAGGCCATGGGCTCCACCACCTGGCAGATCATCTACAAGGTGCTCCTTCCGGAGGCCCTGCCCTCCCTGATCAACGGCGCGGCCAATTCCATCACCACCATCCTGGCCTACACGGCCATGGTGTCCGCGGTGGGCGGCGGCGGCCTGGGCGCCACGGCCATCACCAAGGGCCTCAACCGGGGCAAGAAGTACTATCCCCTCATGTACGCCGCCAGCATCCTGCTGGTATTCATGGTCCAGGTCATCAATGTGGTCGGCTCCCGCCTGACCAAGAAGAAGGACCACCGCCTCAGGTAGTTTCGCGTTTTCCAAAAAGGAAGCGCTGAACGAATAAAATCATTTTGAAAAGGAGAATCACCATGAAAAAGTCATTCGCTCTGATCCTGTCCCTGGCGCTGCTTTTCAGCCTGGCTGCCGTCGGCCATGCTCAGGAGACCATCAGCATCATCGCGACCTCGACCCCCCACGCCGTGATCCTCGATCATATCAAGCCCGCCCTGGCCGAAAAAGGCTATGACCTGGACATCGTGGTGGTGACCGACTACTACGTGGGCAACCCCGCCACTGCCGCCGGTGACGCCAACGCCAACTACTTCCAGCACCTGCCCTTCCTGAATGCCTACAATGCCGAGGCCCCCGAGAATGAGCAGCTCATCGCCGCCATCCCCGTGCACTGCGAGCCCTACGGCATCTATCCGGGCACCAAGTCCGATCTCAAGGACATCGCCGCGGGTGACAAGATCGCCGTGACCAACGATCCCTCCAACGAGACCCGCGCCCTGCTGCTCCTGGCGGAAGCCGGCCTGATCACCCTGCCCGAAGGCGCTGACTACACCAGCACCCTGGGCAAGGAAGACATCGTGGAGACCAACGGCATCGAGATCTACGAAGTGGACGCCGACAAGATCCCCGGCGTGCTCGAGGATGTGGCCTTCGCCGTCATCAACGGCAACTTCGTGCTGGATGCGGGCTACACCGTGCGTGACGACGCCCTGTTCATCGAGTCCGAGGGCGTGACCGGCCAGGTGTACATCAACTACATCGTCACCCGTCCCGAGGATGCCGAGTCCGACTGGGTCAAGGCCCTCACCGAGGTGCTCTACACCCAGGAAGTCTATGACTTCATCCTCAACAACGAGGACTTCGCCGGCGGCGTCATCCCCACCTTTACCCCCGCCCAGTGAGCCTGTGCCGCGAAAGCGGCAGGATCCGGCGTGCGACCCGGACCCCGCGCCCGTTCCAAGGCGGGCGCGGGGCTTTTGCATGTCCCGGGAGGCCGCGTCAGGAATATGCCTCTGAAAAACCCTTGACAGGCGGGGACGAAATCATTATACTAATTGGGCCGTTTTGCGGTAATTTCGTTTTGTCTAAAACCGGGCCAACGTGCCCTTGTGCTAAAGGAGTTGTGAATTATGAAGCGTACTTATCAGCCCAAGAAACGTCAGCGCAACAAGGTGCATGGTTTCCGTGCCCGTATGTCCACCAAGAACGGCCGCAGGGTCCTGGCTTCCAGGCGCCGCCGCGGCCGCAAGGCTCTGACGGTCTGATCCATCGCCGCGATGCCTATTCGCCCGCCCTTCAGCGCAGGCATTTGAGCCCCGCGGGGGCGGGATGTTTTTTGTTCGGGAGGCCATGTGGAAAAGCGCTACCGCCTCAAAAGGAACGGCCAGTTCCACTACGTTTACCGGAAGGGCAAGCGGTTCGGCGGCCATGAGATGACCCTGTTTTTCGTCAGGGGCCCCCGCGTGCTGGCGGGGTTCTCGGTCAGCAAAAAGGTGGGGAACGCCGTGACGCGCAACCGGGTCAAGCGCAGGCTCAGGGAGGCCTTCAGGCCCCTGATCCCTTACTGTACCTCCGGGATGTATGTTTTTTCCGCCAGGGATACCGCCGGGGACGCGTCTTACCGCTCTCTTGACAGGACCATGCGTTACCTGATGAACAAAGCGGGACTTTTAAAAGGACTGCCCCAATGAGATCGATACTGATCGGCGCGGTGGACTTTTACCAGAAAAACATCAGTCCCCGCAAGAAAGGCCCCTGCTGCCGCTTCGTGCCCACATGCTCGGAGTACGCCAAAACGGCGATCGAGCGGTACGGCAGTGCCCGCGGCACTTTGATGGCCGTCAAACGGATCATGAGATGCCAGCCCCTGTGCAAAGGGGGTTATGATCCCGTGCCCGAGATCGGCGGCACGGTGATAAGGAGGGATGAGAATCAGTGAGTGATTTTCTCAGAACGATCCTGGATGCGATCAACGGCGTAGTGTCCAACTACGGCTGGTCCATCGTGATATTCACCATGCTGATCCGGCTGGTGCTGATGCCCCTGGATTACCGCAGCCGGAAGAGCATGCGCAAGATGTCCACCGTGCAGGGCGAAATGAACCGCCTGCAGAAAAAATACGCCAACGACAAGCAGAAGCTCAATCAGAAGATGACCGAGCTCTACAAAAAAGAGGGCGTATCTCCTCTGAGCGGCTGCATCCCCATGCTGATCCAGTGGCCCGTGCTGTTCGCCATGTTCGCCGCCATGAGGGCCATCGCCAACGAGCAGATGGTGGCGCAGGTGTTCCGCTTCCTGGCCGGTGCCGAAACGCCCATCGTGGCGGGGGAGAGCTGGCTGTGGATCAAGAACGTCTGGGCGTCTGACTCCATCTTCACCTCCATCGCGCCGTCCATCGAGAGCCTGAGGATGATCGGCGCGGATGTGTGGCAGAAGGTCTACAGCAACCTGGGCTCCTACCTGACCGCCGATCAGGTGACGGCTCTCACCGCGTCCCTGCCCCAGCTGGATTTCTCCTCCGAGGCGTTCAAGACCACGCTGTCGGAAGTGCTCACCATGCTCCAGGGCAAGGACACCTACATCGCCACCGTCCAGGCGATCTCACCCGCCTGGAAGAACGTCTCCGTGCTGCTGTTCAGCTTCACCGTGTACAAGAACTGGAACGGGCTCCTGATCCTGCCGGCTCTGGCGGCCGTGACCCAGATCTTCATGACCAAGATGAACCCCGCGGCCAACGGCCAGACCCAGCCTCCGGCCCAGCAGGGGAACGACGCGAACCCCGCCGCTTCCACCGGCAAGTTCATGCAGGTGTTCTTCCCGCTGCTGAGCGTCTACTTCTGCCTGACCAGCAATGCCAGCTTCGCCATTTACTGGGTCACGTCCAATATCGCCATGGGCATCATGAGCTACGGAATCACCCGCTATCTGGAGAGCCACGACAAGCCCAAGCCTCCCACGACCGTCTAACAGTGCCAGGAAGGACCGGTATATCATATTATGAATAAGAGCATCGAGATCTCGGCCAGGACGCAGGAAGAAGCGATCGCCAGCGGCCTGGAACAGCTGGGCGCCTCTATCAGTGAGGTGACCATCGATATCCTTCAGGAGGGGAGCAAGGGCCTGTTCGGGCTGTTCGGCAGCCGCCTGGCCAAGGTGCGCCTGACCCTGAAGGAGGATGCGGATACCCTGGGCGAGGCCCAGAGGATCGTGTCCGACATGTTCCGTTCCAGTGAGGAAAAGCCTCAGCCCAGGAAGGAACGCGCCCCGAAGGAAGAAAAGCCCGCGGTGACCGAGGAGGCGAAAGAGCCCAAGGCGCCCAGGGAACCGAAGGAGCCGAAGGAGACCAGGGAGCCGAAAGAACCCCGGGAGAAGCCCGTCAAAAAGGAGCCCAAGCCTCAAAAGAACGCCGACGCGCCGAAGAAAGCGCCGGTGAACGCCGAAAACAAGGCGGAACCCAAGAAGGAAAAGAAGCCCGCCCAGAAGGCCAAGCCCGCGGCCGCCAAGGCCCGTCAGGAGCGCAAAGCCGCGGCCAGGGAAGAGGACGCCGAGCCGAAGAACGAAAAGAAGACTGTCCAGTCTCCTGAGGAGATCGAGCGCAGCATCGCTCTGACCAAGGATTATCTCACCGAGCTCACGAAGCTCATGGGCGTCGAGGTCACCATCGACGTTACCGCGGATGAGGAAGGCACCGTCAAGGCGGATATGGAAGGGGATGCCCTGGGCATCCTGATCGGCCGCCGGGGCGAGACCCTGGACGCTCTGCAGTACCTGACCAGCCTTTGGGTCAACAAGGACCGGGATCAGTACACCCGGGTGACCCTGGACTCCGAGCACTACCGCGCTAAGCGCGAGGAAGCCCTGATCCGCCTGGCGAACCGGATGGCGAACCGTGTGCAGAAGACCGGGCGCCGGGTCAGCATGGAGGCCATGAACCCCTACGAGCGGCGGATCATGCATTCGGCGCTCCAGAGCAATGAGGCCGTCTATACCCATTCCGAGGGCGAGGGGCTCAACCGCCACGTGGTCATCAGCCCCAGGAAAGCCGATAAGTCCGCCGAGTAAGAGCGGATATGAGCGATAAAGTGTGTAAGAGGACATCGCCCCTTACGCGCTTTATTGTTTTACGGGAAGACAAAGATCCTGAGGGGGGAGCATCATATGCCTGAGATCCATAAGATCGTCATCACCGGCGGGCCCTGTGCCGGTAAGACCACCGCTATGAGCTGGGTGCAGAACGCGTTCACCTCCATGGGCTTCACCGTGCTGTTCGTGCCGGAAACGGCCACGGAACTGATCAACGGCGGCGTGGCGCCCTGGACCTGCGGCACCAACAGGGACTACCAGCTCTGTCAGGTGGACCTGCAGCTGAAAAAAGAGCAGCTCTTCGAGCAGGCCGCCCGCACCATGCCGGCGGAGAAGATCCTGATCGTGTGCGACCGGGGCGTGCTTGACAACAAGGCCTATATGACGCCGGAGGAGTTCGCCTATGTGATGGGCACTCTGAAATGCAATGAGATCGAGATCAGGGACGGCTACGACGCGGTGTTCCATCTGGTGACCGCGGCCAAGGGCGCGGAGGAGTTCTATACTATGGACAACAACGCCGCCCGGTATGAGACACCGGAACAGGCCCGTGCCCTGGACGACAGGCTCCTGGCTTCCTGGACCGGTCATCCCCGCCTGCGGGTCATCGACAACGCCACCCAGTTCGAGACCAAGATGCGCCGCCTCATCGGCGAGATCTCTTCCGCCCTGGGCCTGCCCGGGCTGATGGACCGGAGGAG
>CACZOZ010000317.1:0-4324 GCA_902782865.1 uncultured Eubacteriales bacterium | reverse complement strand
CCCGCAGGATCGGTGAAGGGTTCATACCTCTGTCTGATCGCACGGAAATCGTCAGATTTTCGTGCGCGGGGCTGTGCAACAGCCCCTTAAAATACCTGTTTTGTTTTCAGATCAATGAAGCAGGGCCTGGATCCTGGACCACTCGGCCAGGATGGCGTTCTGGTGGCTGACCGCGTAGGGGCCGGTCTCCTCCGCCTCGCTCATCACCCTCGGGAAGTGGAGGCACACATGCCCTTCCAGATCATTGTTCGCGGTGTGGTCCACCTCGTGTCCGTGGCTGTGGGTGGAGGCCAGGTACACCGAGCCGTCACTGAAGATGACCCATACAGCCTTGGCCGTCCAGTTGTTGATGCCGCACACCTGATTCATGATCGCCGTATCCTGGGCCGTCGGGGGCTCGCAGTCCGCGTGCTTGCCCAGGGAGAACATGTGCAGGTTGTAGTGCAGCCCGGTATCCGGGTCATAGATCACCACGTCAGGCATGTTCCTCGCCTTGTCGCGGATGCTGGTATACCAGTTCACGTTGATGACCTGACCGAGGCTCGGGGCCCTGAAGCCGTCGGCGGAAGCGGGCGGTGGGGTCACGATGAGGGCCTGGGTCGGCGTCGCGGCGGGAGCGGGCGTGGCGGTCTTCGCGGGCACGGGCGTGGCCGTGGGCGCCAGCACATAGGAAAGGGCGGATACGGAGTACAGCTTCGTCAGGGTCTTCGGGCCGGCGATGCCGTCCGCCGACAGGGAGTTGCGCTTCTGGAACGCCACCACGGCACTGTAGGTCTGGGATCCGAAGATCCCGTCCCAGCCCTTCAGGTATCCCAGATCGCTCAAACGCTGCTGGAGCGCCTGGACGGCGGAGCCTTTGTCGCCTCTCTGGAGGACGGTCCTGGTATTGGGCGTGGCGGTGGCCGTCACGGTCTTCCCGGCATTATAGGGCGTCGCGGTGGCCCTGGGCGTCGCGGTCACGATGAGTTTGGGCGTCGCGGTGGCCTTGGCGCCGGGGACCGGAGCGGGCGTCACGACGAGATAGACGGGCGTGGCCGTGGGCCTGACCGTCGCGGTGGGCTTCGGTGTGGCCGTGGGTCTCGGCGTGGCTGTCGGCTTCGGCGTGGCCGTCACCTTCGGTGTCGCGGTGGGAGCGGCCGTGGGCTTGGGCAGCGCGTTCGAGGTGTAGATCAGCTGGAGCGTCGCGAATCCCGCGATCCCGTCGGAGGTCAGGCCGTTGACCTTCTGGAATTCTCTGACCGCGCTGACCGTCGCCCGGCCGTAAACGCCGTCGATCTCACCGGTCAGGTAGCCCAGGGTGATCAGCCGGCTCTGCAGCGCTTTCACGCTGTCCCCGGTGGAACCGGACTGGAGCTTGTTCAGGTCCTTGGGCGTGGGGATGGGTTCCGGCGTGGGGGTCGCGAAGGGCTTCGCCTGTTCACTGAAGAGCAGTGTCTGGGTCTTGAGGCCCGCGATGCCGTCGGAGGTCAGGCCGTTGGCGGCCTGGAAGGCTTTCACGGCGTAGATGACTTCGTCGTCATAGATGCCGTTGACTTCTTCGGAATAGTAGCCCAGTTCCGCCAGCCGCCTTTCCACGCTGACCACCTGGGTGCCGCGCATGCCCGAGGACAGCGTCACCACGTTGGCCGCGGTGATCGGGGTGCTCTGGGGCGCGGGCAGTTCCGGCGTCGGGGTGGCCGGCACGGGCGTCTCGGTGGACATGGGCAGGTCGAAGCTGTTCAGCTTGATCTGGGTCTTGGGGCCCACCACACCGTCGGAGGTCAGCCCGTACACCTTCTGGAAGTTCCTGACCGCCTGCTCGGTGGCCCGGTCGAAGGTGGAGGTATAATCACCGGTATAGAACCCCAGAGCCTTCAAGCGCATCTGCAGCACAGTGACCGCGTCCCCCGTGGAATTGAGCCTGAGGGTCACGCCGTCCACATCCGGCAGCGTATTGACGCCCTTGCGGTTCCCGTCCACATCACGGGGATTGCCCTCGAAGAGCAGGGTCTGCAGAGCGCTGTCGGCGATGCCGGTCTCCAGGATGCCGTTGTTCTTCTGGAAAGCCTTCACGGCGGTCCGGGTGCGTTCGCCGAAGTCCCCGTCACAGCTCAGGGTGTAATACCCCAGTTCCTTCAGGGCGTTCTGCAGCGCCACGACCTGGCTGCCCTTGGAGCCCACGATCAAACGAACGTACTTTTCATTGGTGTCCGGCGCGTCGCTCTGATAGTAATCCGCCGGCACATTGACATATTCGGCGGCCACATAGCCCGTCCGGCCGCTGTATTTCACCTGCAGGTAGTTGCCGTCCAGGGCCAACACCGTGATGGAAGCCCCCTTGGGGATCGTGAGGATGCGGGTGGTGGTAACGCCTTTGCCCTTGCGCAGATTGACGGAAGTCTTCGTCGTGGTGGTAAAGGGGAACACAGCCTTGTTCGGCGCGGGCGTGGCCGTGGGCTCGGCTGTCCCGGTACTGCCGGGCGCGGGAGTGGCGCCGTCCTTCGGGACGGCTTTATCGGAATAGATGGCCTTCAGGGTGATGCTGTCCGCTTCGCCGGTCTCCGCCAGGGAATTCTTTTTCTGGAAAGCCTTCACGGCGGCCGCGGTGCCCTTGCCGTAATCGGCGTCCGCTTTCCCGGTATAATACCCCAGGACCTTCAGCCGCTCCTGCAGCGCTTTGACGGCGCTGCCCTTTTTGCCCTGGGCCATATAGGGCTCATCGATCGGGGCGGTCAGCGATACCAGCACTTTTTTGCCGGACTTGGAGACCACCTGCATCTCATACAGCGTCCTCTGGGTGTCCGCGTCGGCGATGCCCGTGGCATCATGCCCGTTGGCGGCCTGGAAGGCGGATACCGCCGCGGCGGTCCCGGCGCCGTAACGGCCGTCCAGGGACGAGGTGTAATAGCCCAGCTCCTTCAGAGCCGCCTGCAGCGAACTCACCTTGGCGCCCGTGGAGGAAGTGTTCAGTGTCTCATAGACCTCCGGGACCCGGGTGCCGTCCTCGGCGCCGGACTGGAGATACTCCTTGGCGACGTAACCCTGCTTTCCCTCATAGCTGACGATATAGTATGTGCCGCTCTCGCCGTTGACGATCATCGGTTCACCGGAACGGATCAACAGCGTCACGGAATAGCTCGTGCCCGGGCCCGAACGCATATTGACGTCGGACGTGGAAAAGCCGACGAAGGGGAAGGTCTCCCCCAGCACTGCGGGCACCATGGATACGAATATCATAACAGATAAAACACCTGCAAGGATCTTTCTGATCATACCGCTCCCTCCACAGAAAGTTTCATCCTATTTTATTTCATTTTCCTGTCAATGTCAACAAAATGTTAACCAATTATTAAATCTATGGCTCTTCCTGTAATATTTTACAGGTTTTTTCGGCCTTCGAGCCGATCCGCCAGGGCCGTGCAGCCCCGGACGATATCCTCCAGCGCCCCGTCGAAATCCCGGGTATACCAGGGATCCTCAACATCCCGGTCCTCCCCGCAGCTTTTCATGAGCAGGGCGATCTTGTGTTCCGGATCGCCCCCGTAGATCCGGATGAGGCGCGCGATATTGTCCCGGTCCATCGCCAGGATCAGATCATACCGGCCGTAATCGTTCTTTTCGGTGCGCCGCGCGGCGTGGCTGCCGTAAGGGATCCCCCGCCGCCTTAAGGCCGCCGCCATCGGCGGATAAACGGGATTGCCGATCTCCTCATAAGACACGGCGGCGGAATCCGCCTGCGCGTTAAGGCGGCGTTCCTTCGCCAGGTGTTCAAAAACGAACCGCGCGGCCGGGCTGCGGCAGATATTGCCGTGGCAGATAAAAAGTATACGCGTTTGGGTCATATAAAGCCTCCTCCTGCCGCATTTTACAAAGCGCTCCGGCGGCCCGGATCCTGTTCATCCTGTCTGCCTGCGTCCCGACCGGTCTTCCTTTCCCGCGTCCATTCAGATCTTTTTGACATAAGCCACGATCCGGTTCGCTTCCTCGAAGCCGACAGCCCGGTGGAATCCCTGACTTACGGTATTCTCAAGCTCACAGTCGCTGGCAAACTCCGTACATCCCTGTGCCCCTGCCCAGTCCTCACAGGCTTGCAGGAGGCTTCGGGCGATCCCCTTCCCCCGGTCTGCTTCCCTGACACAGATCCCTTCCAGATAGCCGACCGGACTCGTCCTGGTGCCTTCCACATAGTCATGCCGCAGCTGGCATTGGGCAAAGCCCGCCGCATGATCTTCCATCCTGAACAGAAAAACCGCCGCTTCTTTGTCCGTCATCAGGGCCCGATACTCCGCTGCCATTTCTTCCCGCGTATGATCCGGCCACAGTTCGCAGGCCAGTTCAGCGATGG
>CACZOZ010000316.1:0-3419 GCA_902782865.1 uncultured Eubacteriales bacterium | reverse complement strand
TGGGCCATCACTTCGATCCGGTCCTCGATATCGGATAAACGCTCCTAAGAGCGCGCCGCTCAAAACGGCGGGGTCGATCCGGAGAAGGAAAAGCGTCAGCGGGCCGTTGATGACAGTATCCTCGTGAAAACGAAGATCCTGGATGTGAACACCGAATACGTATCCAAAACAAGCATCACGAACGCCGTGGGGAGAGCCGTCATCGGGAACATGATCGCCGGCAGGACCGGTGCGCTCATCGGCGCGGCCACGGCCGACAGAACGGAACAGGAGCATAAAAAGACTACTTTCAGGCTGTACTACAGATCCGGAAGGGAAAAGGTCGTGACCGTCCCCAACGGGTCCAAAGAATGGCTGGAATACATGGACAAACTCGAAGAGGAATGATCCCCGGTCGATATCATCATCCGCCTGTGGCCGCCCGAATGACGCGGAGCAAAGAAAAGACCCGGAAACTTTTCGTTTCCGGGCCTTTTGGCGGAGAAGTGGGGATTTGAACCCCAGCGCGGTGTTACCCGCCTACTCCCTTAGCAGGGGAGCCCCTTCACCACTTGGGTACTTCTCCAAGGCTGAATGTTCGGAATGGCGGAGAGAGAGGGATTCGAACCCCCGGTGCCTTTGGGGCATCACTGGTTTTCAAGACCAGCGCCATCAACCACTCGGCCATCTCTCCACGCCTGACGGCCTCCAAACAAAGGGGATTATACCATTATCGTTGACCGATGTCAATTAAAGATTTTCGATCTTTCCCGCCCCGTCATTTCAGCAGCTCGAGCACCGTATTTCCCATCGCGTCCTTGTCCACGACGATCCTGTCCCGGGCGCGGGCTTCCCTCAGGAGCCTGAAGGGCGCGGGGATCTCAAGGCCGGTATGGGCGTGGAGCAGATCCGCCGCCGCGAAAGCGTCCCCTTCGGGCGCGGGGATATCCAGGGCTTTGCAGACGGCTTCGCCGAATTTATACGGGCTCGCCGTGGACACCAGCAGCACGGGAGCGTCATCCGCCCCGGCCCTCATGCCGTCAAGGACCGCCGACGCCACGGCGGTATGGGGATCGAGCACATAGCGGTGCTCTTTCCACACCCGGCCGATCTCCCGTTTGGTCGCTTCGTCATCCGCGCAGCCGCCGGCAAAGCGGCTTTTGAGGTAAGCGAACTGATCATCGGAAAGGCTGTAATGCCCCTCTTTTTTCAGCTGATCCATCCATCGCCGTGTGTCGGCGGTGCCGCCCAGCTCCCACAGGAAGCGCTCGAGGTTCGAGGAGATCAGGATGTCCATGGAGGGCGAAATGGTCTTCACGAAGGGGAGCCGCCTGTCGTAGGTGCCGGTGGAAATGAAGGTGGTGAGCACATCGTTGGCGTTGCTCGCGCAGATCAGCTTCCCGATGGGCGCGCCCATCCGGCGGGCGTACCACGCCGCCAGGATATTGCCGAAATTCCCCGTTGGCACGCACACGTCGACGGGATGCCCCTCGTCGGCCATGCCCATGGCGATCATATCGATGACCGCCGAGAAATAGTAAGCCACCTGGGGCACCAGCCGGCCCAGGTTGATGGAATTGGCGGAGGAGAGCACCCTGCCCCGCCGCGCCATCTCACCCCGGAACTCCTCGTCCACGAACAGGGCCTTCACCCCGTTCTGCGCGTCGTCGAAATTGCCCCGGACCGCGACCACATGGGTGTTCTTTCCGGAAGAGGTGAGCATCTGGGTCTCCTGGACGGCGCTCACGCCGCCGAAGGGATAGAACACGGTGACGGACGTGCCTTCCACATCCGAGAAACCTTCCAGGGCAGCCTTCCCCGTATCCCCGGAGGTGGCGGTCAGGATCGCGATCTCACGCGTCTCCCCCGTCTTTTCCGCGGCGGAACGCATCAGGTAGGGCAGCACCTGCAGCGCCATATCCTTGAAAGCCATGGTGGGCCCATGGAACAGCTCCAGGACGGCGGTGCGGCCCAGCACCTTGAGGGGCGCGGGCTCGGGATCGAACCGGGCGTAGGCTTTATTACAGATGTCCTCAAGCTCGCCGATGGAAAAGTCGGGCAGAAGGAGCGCCATGATCCTCGCGGCGCGCTGAGCATACTTCAGGGGAAACAGCTCCCTGATCCGGGCGTAGGTCAGCCGGGGAAGCTCCTCGGGCACATAGAGCCCGCCGTCCGGCGCGATGCCCCTGACGATCGCCTGTGCAGAAGTGACTGCCTCTCCGCCGCGGGTGGATAAATAACGCATGGCTCCTCCTTAAAACAGGCGCAACTCACGGAGAATTGCGCCTGGATACGTAACTCAAGTGTTCAAACGGTCAAATATCGATAAAATAGGGCTTCAGGAATTCAGGCGCGACGGCGTCGTCCACCGAGCAGGAAATGATGATATCTACATGGTGATCTCTGGAAACAGCGTCGAGCCTCTTGAAGAAGGATTCCGTCTCCTCCACGGGCACTTTGACGAGCTTCAGGAAAGCGTCCACAAAGATCGCGGTGATATCGAAATTCTGGCTCAGCATCCCGCACAGGAAGCCCAGGAACATCTCCGGGCTGCTGCATCCGTACTCACTGGCGTTCACGAAGCGGACCTCGTGCCTCAGATCGAACATGTAGCGCGTGTCGTCGTCTACGAAGATGATATCACCCTTATGTTTTCCGATAGCCTCATTGGCCATATCCAGGATCTTCTTTGTTTTGCCGGTGCCTTTCTTGCCGTGGATCACCTGTATCATGGGCACGCACCCCTTTCCGTATTTTTCTCTATTATACCCGACATATCCGAAAAAGGCCATAGCTTTTCCGGGAAAAAAAAGAAAATACCATAAAAGTCCATCCGGGGATCCGATAACCGCGCCGCGAAGCGTCTTCCCCAGCATTTAAACGATCCGGCAGAAAATCTGCCAAATGATCAATATAAAAATTTCTCTTGCAAACTGCTCCCTTTTATGCTAAAATCCTCGTGCTGGGATTATAGCTCAGTTGGTTAGAGCACCACGTTGACATCGTGGGGGTCATAGGTTCGAGTCCTACTAATCCCACCAAATGAAAAGGGTCCTCCGAAAGGAGCGGCCCTTTTTGTTTGGTGTAAATCGGTATAATGCGAACCTGTGGGGCCCCACGATCGTGGGGGCGCAGAGACGAGCGCCCGCAGTGCAGAATGAAGCGTGTCGATCATGGGAGGATCTGAACGGATTTAATTCCGGTCTTAAAAAGCTGACGCGACGAGGCACATTTCTTCAGCGCTCTGATCCAACATTCGTGGCGCTCTGTTACATCACGACTCTAAAGCACCTGTACCATACAGGTTTCAGCTTTTTCATGATCCACCAGAACGCAAACGATATCAAGGCTGTGATCACAACGAAAAAGGCAGCACCGATAACAGATACCGGATCAGCAGAAAGAACATAACCATGTACCAGATATAGTTCATAAGATAT
>CACZOZ010000315.1:0-8821 GCA_902782865.1 uncultured Eubacteriales bacterium | reverse complement strand
TGGCGGCGCTGCAGTATGACGCGGTCCTCACTTCAGGTTGATGAACACCAGCCCCGCCAGGCAGATGACGACGCCGACGATCTTGTTCCAGGTGAGCTTTTCATGATACAGGAGATATCCGACCAGCAGCAGGACCACGGCCAGGAAAGCGCTCTGGACGATAAAGCCGGTGCTCACCTGCCATCCGGCCTTGTACGCGTAGATCCAGCCGACTTCCAGCCCGACGATCACGACGCCGAGCGCCAGAGGGGCCCAGTTCAGTTTGGCGTATTCCCTGAAAATGTTTCCCCGCGGCCCCAACAGATAGTACAGCACCGCGCTGACGACAGCGCCGACGAGATAGGTGACGGTCAGCGACGCGAAGGGATCCATCCCTTCCGGGACCGATTTCGCGCAGATCTGATAGACCACGTTCGAAAGCACTACGAGCGCGATGGGCCAGATATATGCCAGCATTTCTCTTCCCTCCGTATGACAGCGGGTACATGACCGGATGACGATGGACCGTCATCCGGAAGTTCATTCCATCTGCAGATTTACTCTTTCATGATGCCGTGGCCCCCGAATATCTTCCATTTTCCCAGGCCGAGCCGCTGCAGGACCGCCTGACGCTCCCGGGAGCACAGCGCGGGGTCCGTATCCACGTTCGTCATCAGCACCGGCGCGTACTGATTGTACGCGGCCTGTTCCCGGGTCATGCCGTGCATGTTGATGTAGATATCCCCGGTAAAGGCCAGGTGATGGGCGTAATCGATCAGCACGGTCTCCCCGGGCAGATGGCCGCCCTGTCCCTGATAGACCTCAAAATGCAGTTCTCCCACATCGAAAAAGCCCATCTGCTCCAGGGGATCCCGCTGCTCGCCCTGGGTATCCCAGAGCGCGCGGATCTTTTCGGGCTCCGGCGGGCGGTAGAAGGTCAGCGCTTTGCAGATACTGATATAGGGCTTGTGCAGGGGGTTGAGCTCCCGGTATCCGTTCTCGCCGCGGTATTCTCTTTCAAGGCAGTCCCTGCTCTTCCGGCTGGAGAGGATCTCGTCGAACATGGGGAGCAGGCCGCAGTGATCCACATCCGCGTGGGTGATGAAGATCCGCTTTCTCATCTGATCGAATCCCGGGACCAGGCCGCGGAACAGTTTCAGCATCTCTTCGCGGTACAAAGCGTATCCGCTGTCGATGAACAGTGTTTCCCCGCCGCTCCGGATGATGGCGGTATTGCTCCCGCAGGGCGGCTCGATCAGTATGATCCGGGTGAGGTCCGTGATATCGTACCGGGTGATCCGGGGAGAGAACGCGCCGGAGCGGCAGGCCGACAGGAGCTCGGCGAACCGGCTGATATTCTCAAAGGTCTTGAAGGGGGAGAGGCCTTTCTCGTCCAGCATCTGCATGACCAGGTTGGAATTGACCAGCAGTCCGTCGCGCTCCTCCTCCGGCAGGCCCGTTAGCTTCATCAGGCCGGATACGAAGGACTGATAGAAGATGCTGTTGTCGAATACCCGTTCGGACCGGTCGTAGTCCAGCACCTGAACGGGGCACAGGCCCTGCACCTCGCGCAGGAAGGCTTTCAAACGTTCCTCGCTGCTCACGAAAAGTCCCATCTTGAAGGCCTGGAACTTCGTGCCGTTCTCCTGGGAGCTGATATAGGATATGTTCAGCTGCCAGCGGTCGATCAGCCTCAGCACCTCGGTCACGCCGCCCGGCTCGTCCCGGAGCATGAACTGGAGGAGCACGACGCTGTTCCCGCTCTTCTCCGATCCGAGATACCCGATCTTTTCGAGCTCCCGGTCCGCTTTTTCCAGCTGCCGCGGTTCTCCTTCCGCGTCGATGAACAGCGTGTGGGAATCCACCGCCTTGTTATAGCTCACGCGGGTGATGTTCACCCCGAGGGAAGCGAAGCATTCGCTGGCCCTGAGAAATGCGCCTATATGGTTCGGCATCGTGGTGATGTATGTTTTCTTCATCGGCGCGCGGGTCCTTTCCTTGTCTGACGGTCGACCGGTCAGGCCGTGCCTGATCCGGCAGCCCTGGGTCCGTGATGCCTGACCAGTATATCACCTCCGCCTCCAAAGCGCCAGTAGGGCCAGGCTGATCGTTTTATTGACAGGCATCCTGCTGACGTGGGATAATATCCGGGAAGGCGGCGCGCTGTCAGCGCGCGTAAAAGGGGTGTAAGATGTGCCGAGTCCCGTATTTCAAGAGCCGGTCAGGGTGGGCGTGATGTCCGACACCCATGACCTGCTGCGGCCGGAAGCGCTCCGGGCGCTCGAAGGCTGTTCCCTGATCCTCCATGCCGGGGACGTGACCCGGCGGGAGATCCTGGACCGCCTCAGGGCCGTGGCCCCGGTCCGGGCGGTGAGGGGGAACTGCGACAGGGACTGGCCCGAGCCCCTGCCCGAGTCTCTCGATCTTGACCTGTACGGCTTCAGGGTGTTCATGACGCACAGGAAAAAGCACCTGCCGGAGGACCTGGGCCCCTACGATCTGGTGGTGACGGGGCACACTCATGAGTACAGCCTGGAGGAGATCATTTCATCTCCCGGCGGCAGGCGCACTCTTCTTCTGGATCCCGGCAGCTGCGGCCCGGCCCGGTTCACTCTTCCGTGCACTCTGGCGGTGCTGACCGTCACGGCCGGGGGGCTGAGCGCGGCCCGGATCGATCTGCCCCGGAAGCGCAGCGAGTCCCCGTCGGGCGCGGGGGATATCCGCCGCGCGGTGGATATCGTGATGCGGGAAACGGCGAAGGGGATACCGCCGGAGCGGATCGCGGAGAAGCACGGGCTGGATCCTACGCTCTCGGAGCGGATCGCCAGGCTGTATGTGACCCATCCCGGAGTGACCGCGGACGGGATCCTTCAAAAAATGGGACTGTGACGATATCAAAAAAAACAGGCTGCCCCCGGCGGCCTGAGGAGGTCATTATGGATTACCCGGATCGTGTTACCCTGATGGAGGACGGCGTTTATTACTGGCGGTATCAGCTCTCGAGGGATCAGGCGAAGGATCACTGGATCACCATGATCGGGATCGCGTCCCTGATCACCACCGTCATCGCGGTCATCATGACGGTCCTGATCGGGTTCGGTCAGATCTGGCCTTACCTGATCCTCCTGTACGGCATGATGGTCGGGCTTCCGGCCCTGATCGGGTATCTCACCCTCGGGTTCGATTCCCGCAGCTACACGATGGACGACGAGTGCATCCGCCACAAGCACGCTACCAAGGGCGGCGACGCGTTCATCATCTACAGCAAGGTCAAAGAGGCGTATGTGAGGGGGAACGAGTTCACCTTCAAGACGGGCATCACCACCTATACGGTGTACGTGCCCGAGGAAGACGTCAAATTCATGCGGGAGCACCTGAAGGGAAAGATCAGTCCCGAAGCGCTCACCTGGCACTGATATCCCAACGCGCGCGCCTTTCCGCTTCCAGCAGCTTTATTTTTCTGTCGACGCCCGCGGCGTAGCCTCCCATGCTTCCGTCCGAAGCGATCAGGCGGTGGCAGGGGATGATGATCAGGATGGGGTTGCGCCCCGCGGCTGAGCCCGCGGCCCGGGGGCAGGGCTTTCGATCCATGCGCCGCGCTGTCTCGAGCGCGGCTTCTTTATAGGTCATGGTGCCCCCGTAAGGGATCGAGGACAGCACATCCCACAGGGCCTTCTGATAGGGGGTGCCCCGGGGCGCGGTCTTCGGGACGGGAGGTGTCGCGAGGCCCGCGAAATACTTGTCCAGCCAGTTTATCGTTTCCCCGAATACGGGGAGGAGCTTTTCTTCCTCCTTGCCCGTCAGGCCCGACATGAAATACTTCTGCCCGTCGAACCACAGCCCGGTGAGTGCGTCGCCGCGGCCCGCCATGGTCATGCCCCCGAGGGGGGAATCATAGTGAAAGACTGTTTCCATCGGTTGCTCCTTCCTGCCGGGTGCGGCAGGTGTTTATTGGTGTTCCGGCGCTGCCCGGGCCGCGGCTGTGATTGTAATTTGGCCGGGACTCGTTTATAATGGAACGAAGTGGCAGCGATACGATCAAAATGACAGCCGGGGGTGACGATCATGCCGGATATGGAAAAGGACCGCATGGCCTGCAGCGTGCATCTGTCCGAGGACCGGAAAAGCCTGGTGATCCTGGACCAGCGGGCCCTGCCGGGCCGGGTGAACTATTTGACGCTGGACGCCTTGGAGGATATTTCGTCAGCCATCCGGTCTCTGGCGGTGCGCGGGGCCCCGGCCATCGGGATCTGCGCCGGGTATGCCATGTATGTGCTGGGGCTCAGGATCGATACGCGGGATCCCGGGGCTTTTCTCGCGGCCCTGGAGGAGATCGGAAGATATCTTTGCGCCGCGCGGCCCACGGCGGTCAATCTCAGCTGGGCGGTCACACGCATGCTTTCCGCCGCCCGGGCGAATTGCGGCAGGGGCGTTTCCGGGATCAGGGAAGCCCTTCTAAGTGAGAGCCTCGCCATCCACGACGAGGACATCCTCATGTGCGCCCGCATCTCGGAATACGGCCTGTCCCTTGTCAGGAACGGGGACGGGATATTGACCCACTGCAACGCCGGCCCCCTGGCCACGTCCAAATACGGCACCGCCATCGGCCCTGTGCTCCTGGGGAAGGAGCGGGGCATCGACCTGAAGGTGTTCGCCGACGAGACCCGGCCCCTCCTGCAGGGCGCGCGCCTCACCTCCTGGGAGCTCACGCGCGCCGGGGTGGACGTGACCCTCATCTGCGACAACATGGCCTCCATGGTCATGAAAAACGGCTGGGTGCAGGCCTGCTTCGTGGGCTGCGACCGGATCGCGGCCAACGGGGATTTCGCCAACAAGATCGGCACCTCCGGCGTGGCCGTCCTGGCGAAGCATTACGGCATCCCCTTCTACACCCTCGGGCCCGCTTCCACCGTCGACATGTCCTGCCCGACCGGGGATGATATCCGCATCGAGATGAGAGATCCGGAGGAGATCCGTTCCATGTGGTACACCGAGCCCATGGCCCCCGAGGGCGTCCGCTGCTTCAATCCCGCCTTCGATGTCACGGATCACGAGCTGGTCACCGCGATCGTGACAGACCGGGGCATCGTCTATCCGCCCTTCGACGTTCACCTGAAAGAGCTTTTCGGATCATGACAAGGAGGTCCCTATGATGCTATCATCCCCGTCAGCCTGTATCGAACTGAAGGAAGGCACCCATATCGCCAAAACAGTGCTCATGCCGGGGGATCCGCTCCGGGCGAGATACGTGGCGGAGCACTACCTTGAAGCCCCCGTCCTGTTCAACGACGTGCGCAACATGCTGGGCTACACCGGCCTGTACGAGGGCGGCGAGGTGTCGGTGATGGGCTCCGGCATGGGCATGCCCTCCTTCACCCTGTACGCCTATGAGCTGTATCATTTCTTCGGGGTGGAGGCCATCATCCGCATCGGTTCCGCCGGGGGCCTTCGGGATGACGTGCGCGTGCGCGATCTGATCGTGGCCCTGTCCGCTTCCACCAATTCCGCCATGGCAACGAGCTATCCGCTCCCCGGGGTGATGGCGCCCACCGCCACCTGGGAACTTGTCCGGGAAGCGGTGAAGGCGGCGGAGGAGATGGACGTGCGCGCCCGGGTAGGCACGGTCTACACGTCGGATTTCTTTTATCATCCGGATCCGGATGTGAATAAAAAGGCCCGGGACCTGGGGCACCTGGCGGTGGAGATGGAGGCGGCCGGCCTCTATCTGACGGCGATGGCGGCGGGCAAGAAGGCCCTGGCCCTGTTCCAGATCTCGGACCATGTCTTCACCGGGGAAGCCCTCTCTGCCGCGGAGAGGCAGGACGGTTTCAGGGACATGATGGAAGTCGCTCTCAAAACGGCGGTGCGGGCACAGGTGTGATCAGATCAGGCGTTTGAGAGTCTCCAGCAGCGTCAGCATCCGGTAGCGCAGCAGATAGACCGCGTCGCTCCACTCGGGCACCGATTTGACCACGTCCAGAAGCGGCAGGATGTATTTTTCCGTCTCGGTCACATACCGGGCCATTTTGCTCCGCGTGAATCCGTAGGCCATCGTTTCCAGATTGTCGCACCGGTCCAGGCACTTGATGAGCGCCGCGTGGGGGTCGGAGCGGATGCCGGCAAAGTACTCTGCCAGGATGCTTTCCCTGTCCGTGCCGTAGGTGTTGTGGGACAGGAGGATCACCGTTTTTCTTACCCGGTCGTTCACCGGCAGTTCCTCGGGCCTCGTTTCCGTATCCTCCACCACGTCATGCAGCAGCGCGGCCGCGATGATGTCGTCGTCCCGGATGCCCATGGCCAGGGCATGGCAGGCTAAAGCCATGGGATGGACGCAGTAGGGGATCTTGTCCTTCCGGGGGGACCGGTACTGCCCGGCGTGCTTTTCGCGCATCAGGGGCAGGGCCGCCCGGGTCTGCCTGAGCCCCAGGGCGTCCGCCTTCGTCTTCAGCTGGGTATAGGTGCGGTCCGGGCTGAAAGGGTAGGTCCCCAATTCCCAGCCGCGCGGGATGTCGTTCCTGAGCAGCGCGTCCAGGGATATGTTCAGGACCCTGCTCAGGCGGACGAGATGGTCCGTGTCCGGCAGGTTCTCATCCCGCTCCCAGGTGCTCACGGCCTGGAAGCTCACATCCAACTGCTCGGCGAGCTTTTCCTGGGTGAGTCCCGCTTCTTTTCTGGCCTTCGTCAGTTTTTCACCGAATGTCATGTGTCACGCCTCCTGAGTCGGATCGGTCTTATCGATGATCCCATCATAACGGCTGCGGGGGCAAAAAGCAACAGTCATTTGCGATCGTGTTCGGGAGGTGCGGCATTTGTTCCTTTCCGCCTTCTTTTTTCCCGGGGCAGAAGCCGAGTCTGACTTTCTCTTCGGCCTCAGGACGACCTATGACCAGACCGTGTACCCTTATGGGATCCTGCCCGGAGCCGGTTTGAACGAGATCTTCTTCCGGCCGGTCACGATCCTCTACGGCGGGAACGGGTCGGGCAAGAGCACCGTGCTCAACGTGATCGCCGAGAAACTGCGCCTTGAGCGCTCCAGCGCCTATAACCGTTCGCGCTTTTTCGGGCGGTTCGTGGATGAGTGCCGTTTCTCCCAGGATGAGGCGGTCCCCAAGGGCAGCCGAATCATCACCAGTGACGATGTGTTTGACATGATGCTGGATATCCGTGCCGTCAATGAGGGCATCGACCGCAAAAGGGAGCAGCTGATCGAGGATTACTACGATCTGAAGGACGGGCCGTTCCACCTCCGTTCCCTGGAGGATTTGGACCGGCTCCGCCGGGTCAACCGGGCGAGGAGCAAGACCATGAGCCGGTTCGTCCGGGAGGGCTCCGGCCAAAGTGTCCGGGAGCGGTCCAACGGGGAGAGCGCGCTGATGGTCTTTAAGGAGAGGATGGAGATGGACACCCTCTGCCTTCTGGATGAGCCCGAGAACAGCCTGAGCCCGGAAAATCAGATGATCCTGAAA
This sequence comes from uncultured Eubacteriales bacterium, assembly GCA_902782865.1. GTDB lineage: Bacteria > Bacillota > Clostridia > Christensenellales > Aristaeellaceae > RUG756. Next base: position 1,376 of record CACZOZ010000315.1, on the reverse strand, counting down.
GATTTCCTCTTTGAGGCGGCGCGCTATTGCGGCAATCAGCTGGTGATCAGCACCCATTCGCCCTTCCTTCTGGCCCTGCCGGGGGCCCGGATCATCGATCTGGATGACGGCGCCCGGGTGACGGACGACTGGACGACCCTGAAGAACCCCAGGCTGTACTACGATTTTTTCAAACAGCACGCGGCCGCTTTTGAAAAAGGCGGCGAATAAGAGCCTGACCGGGGATCCCGGCAATGATAAAACAGCGGCCGCCTTTTTTCGGCAGCCGCTGTTTTTGTGTCCCGTCCGGGAGATCTCACGCCTTGTCGCTGATCACGCGCAGCGCGGGCGCCTGCACGCCCTTGGCGGCGAAGGCTTCCACGATGCTCTGGTTCAGCTCGAAGTACAGGTCCCAGTAATTCTCCGTTTTGCACCATACACGCACGGTGAATTCCATGCCCTCGTTGGTGCCGCCGCTGATATGGGCGAAGGGCGCGGGGTCCTTGAGGGCGAACTGGCTGCCTTCCACCGCGTCCAGGATGCACTTCTGGATCTCGGCGGGCTTTTCGCTCTTGGCGCAGGAGAACACCAGATCCACACGCCTCAGAGGCTCGGCGGTGTAGTCCACCACATTGGAGTTCATCAGGCTGCCGTTGGGCACGGTGATGCGCTTGTTGTCGATGGTGGTGATCACCGTGTAGAACAGGTTGATGGAGTGGACCGTGCCGCTGGCGCCCGCCGCGTCCACATAATCGCCCACGTTGAAGGGACGCAGCACCAGAAGGAGGATGCCGCCCGCCAGGTTGCTCAGGGCGCCCTGCAGGGCCAGGCCTACGGCGACGCCGGCGGAAGCCAGCACCGCGATCACCTGGGCCATGGGCACGCCCAGGATGCCGATCACGCTGATGATCAGCATCACGTACAGGCCCCACTTGATGAAGTTGAGCAGGAAACGCGTCATGGTCTGGTCCAGTTTCTCGAACCTCTTGAGCTTGCGCAGATGCTTCATCACGGCCTTGATGATGAGATGCCCTACGATCAGCACCACGATCGCCAGCACGATACTGCCGCCCGCGCTGGCCAGCATATCCTTGATCTTTTCCATGTCGAAAGCCTCCTTTATGTGCTTGTTGATGGCTCTATTGTATCCCTTTTTCCGTTAAAATCAAGGTGCGGGCACAAAAAAATACGCATCCGGTACATATCGATCTCCGGACGCGTATCGATCTTCGGCGCTCTATCCCCTGGCGCCGCGGATGGACTGGATGAACGCCCTGGACCGTTCCTCCTTCGGGTCTTCAAAAAATTCTGCGGTGGGCCCGCTCTCGATCACGCTGCCGTTCTCCATGAACAGCACCCTGCGGGACACGCTCCTGGCGAAATCCATCTCGTGGGTC
>CACZOZ010000314.1:0-13448 GCA_902782865.1 uncultured Eubacteriales bacterium | reverse complement strand
GTCGTGCCGTTCTCAAGGGCCGTGCCGCGGGAAGCGTGGATGCCGTCGTCCGCGGCGGAGATGCTGACCCGGCCGCTCCCGACGGTGATCCTGTTCTCGGCCTTGATGCCTTTGGCGCTGCGGCTCTCTCCGTTCCCTGCCGGTGAAGCGTCTGCGGCCCGGCCCGTCGTGGATATGTTGAGCACGGCATCTTCCCCGGTGACGATCACGTCATGCGCGGCGCTGATGCCGTCGAAGGCCGCGTACAGGTCGATATGCCCGCCGAGGATCGTCACGTCCCCGCGCTGCTTGCCTTTCTTGGATATATCGGTCGACCGGGTCCTGATGCCGTCGCTGCCGGTGCTCTCAAGCACCAGGCTGCCGCTCTCGACAGTGACCGAATCGTTTCCGCGCAGGGCATTGCCGGCGGATGTTACTTTGAGGGTCAGGTTGCGTATCTTCAGGTCGTCTTTGGATTTGATGCCCGCGTAAGCCCCGGAGGTGACGATCAGGATCCCCCGGCCGCTGATCTTCAGGTCTTCATCCGACCATACGGCGGCGTCGTGTTCTTCTTTCTCCGTAAAGGTCGTCCGTCCGTCGGTGATCACGTTATAGGTGTTCTTTTTCGCTTCGATGTCGATCTTGCCGGCGCTTTTGACCGTGATCGGCGCGCCGGTGGAGCAGGTGACGGCCGCCCCTTTGAGCCCCAGGGTGACCTCGGCCTCCCCGGCGTCCACCACGACACGGCCGTTCAGCGCGCCCCTGAGTATATACTCACCGCCTCTGGTGATGGTGTAGACACCGTGGTCTCCGGCCACTTCGGTCCCGCTCCCGTCGGTCAGGGCGAAGGGGCCCGCGGGCGTCATGGCGTCGACCTCGGGGTCGGGGATCGTTTCGGCGGCTGCTGCCGGGATCTCGGGCATGCGGTAAGTCTCCGAAGCACCGGCGCCGCCGGCGGTCAGGAGCATCACGGCGCAGACGAAAAGGCAGGCGCCCGTTTTTTTCTTTATCGGCATGGCTCTCCTCACTTGATCGGATAACAGGGCCGGCAATGATCCGGCCGCGTCAGATCCGCCTTGCGGCGGAAAGAAAAAAGTGCGGGATGTCAATCCCGCACGCTCCTCCAGGCGATCGTGCCCATCAGCGCTCCGCACAGGCCGAGCAGGCCGTAGGTCAGCCAGTCGGTGAAGTAGATCACGTTATCCCCGAGGATCAGGGGCTTGTCCACCGAGAATTCCAGCGCCACGCAGCCGCCGATCAGCACGGCCATGGCCAGGATGGAAAGCACGGCTTTCTTTCCTTTGTACCTGCCTTTTATCACGGCCCAGATCACCGGCAGCACCAGGATGATGGCGCAGAAAAGCTGATTCACCCTGACGAAGCTCCACTTGATGACCTGATCGCGTCTCAGGCTTTCCAGAAGGATCTCGCCGGCGCAGTACAATACCAGGCCAAGCTTGGCGGTCCTGAGCCCTTCCGGGTTTTTCCGGATGTACATGAGCAGGATCAGGCAGCAGACGATCCCATAGAGGCCCGCCCAGAAGAATATCGCGGCGGACCTGAACTGCGGCCATTCCGGGTCGGCGGCATAGCTCAGGGGGAAGAAGGCGATCTCGGTATCCTCGCCGTTGCCCTGCCCGCACAGGGGCTCGATAAAGCGCATCACGGCGATCAGGAAGGTCAGGGCCGGGGCCAGGCAGTTGAGGGACTTTTTGACTCCCTCCCGGTCCCGGGCACCCAGGAAAGCGGCGAGACATACGCCCAGAAGCGTGCCCAGGAACATGAAACCGCCCCGCCACGGCGCGAGCAGGAAGAGGATGCCCTCGTCTTCCAGAAAGCTCCTGAGCTTCACGAGCGCGTAAAGGAAGTGGCCGGCGAAGATCCCCAGCGGGATGGCGAAAAGGGCCGTTCTCTCGGCTGTATCCCTGTCCGGCCCGTACCGCCGGGCCAGGAGCAGATACAGGCACACGCTGATCAGGCATCCCGCGGCGGCTGCCAGGCTGTAGGCCGTTACCGTGAAAGGGCCGGCTGTCAGGAGAGGTTCCACGTCCATGATCAGTCCTCCTGCCAGGCGCTGACGAAGCAGATGATGTCGTTGATCTGGCGGCTCTTGGGGGAATCGAAGGTGTTCAGCTTTTCACCCCTGAAGACCAGCGCGGCGGAGGTGCCGCCGTCCAGGTTGTAGGCCTGCTGTACGCCCAGGCTGTAGACGAACTCGGCCCAGTCCGCGATCACCATGCCCTCGCTGCCCGGGTTGCTCTGCCCGGCGCAGACCACGCACAGATACTCCAGCGGGCCCACCTGGCACAGGGCGCTGCGCTGGGCCTTCACATTGGGGCCGTAGCCCTGGTTGATGAACTTTTCCACCTTCACACCGTCGATGACCAGGCCGGGGCCGAAGGCGTAGCTGTTGACGATGGTGCCTTCGAAGTTCTCGAAGACATCCCTTTTGGCCTGCTGATAGATGTGCAGGTCGCCCTTCTCGTCGATCACCAGGCCGTCGAAGTAGCCGGTGGGGTTATGCTTCTTCACCACGCCCTGCCTCACGCAGTAGCGGCCCATCTCCGGGGAGAAGGTCTGGTAGAAGTCGCCGTTCATGGCCACGACGGCGCCGGCCATGGCGGCCAGCTGGATCGCGTGCTTGGTGCTCCGGCCGTCACTGCTGGCCTGGAAAGCCCTGATCTGGCTGGGATCGGCGATCTTGATGTGAGCGATCACGTAGTCGGATTCGTAGGCGCGGCCCCATTCGAAGGTCACCTTGATGGAGGGGTCCTCGTAGCCTTCCTCGGTATAGTACTTTTCATCCGGGGCGGGCACGGATTTCTCGTCGATGGGGATCGGGACGATCTCGGCCCCGGCCGTGATGATCTCGGAGGGCACGAGGAAGCACATGAGCACGACCATCAGGATGATGCCGATCTTGAGCAGATTCTTTTTCATAGTATGCGATACCTCCGGTTTGATGTCTTATCTTCAGGGCTGCGCGGTCTTAAGGATGTAGGGATCGTCCTTGAGGCCGCTTCCGCCGGCAATGGTGACCTGATCGAGAAGGACGGTCACGGCGGGCCTCACGCCCACGTCCCTGCGGGTATACACCCCGTAGCTCAGGTGCCCGTCATAGCCGCACAGCTGCAGCATGATGCCGTTTTCGGTGGCCGATTTAAAGGCGATCACCCAGTGGGGGGAAGAGTGGTAGGAAGGATCCACATAGAGCTTTTTCGGATGGGACCATTTTTTGCTTCCCGGGAACAGTTCCAGGGTCGTGGCGTAGGGCGTCGCGTAAGCCTGGCGGATCTTCTGCACGCCGAACAGGGCTGCCGGGAACCCGTAGGCGGTGGTGGTGTACTGCTCGGTGGTCAGGGGATAGATCTTTCCGTAATATGTATCCTTCAGAGCGGCCTGCTCTTCGGCGCCGAACATGGTATCGAGCATCTCGCTGTTCATCCAGGTGTACAGGTCGCTCTGGATGAAATCCGTGAGCCGGCGGAAATTGCGGGTCTTTACCGCGTCCTGCTCATTGTCGCAGTAGATCACCTGCTGCAGGTCCAGTACGTATTCGCTCAGGATGAGTGCCGCGCCGTCTTCCACGCCCAGGACACGCCAGAGCACGCTGCGGACGGTGCCGTCCTCTTCATAGGGATATTCCCCGAAAGTCACATACTGCCATTTATTCTCTTTGTCGTATCCCCGGATCAGGGATGTGCTCTCGCCCAGGGCTGTGCTCCCTGCCAGCGAAAGCATGATCAGTAGTAAAGCTGTGATCCTCTTCATCTCGCGTTCCTTCCGTTCTGCCGGCCGGTCCCATGTGATCGGCCGAAATATACCAGTAAACATTATAGCTTGTAAAGGAGCCTGTTGCAAGGGTGCGCAGCCGATTTGTGAGGATTGTAACAAGTTTCCCGGGGGCGTGGGGACAGCTCTTTCTACAGATTGTAAACAAATTTCATCTTTCTTGCATATTCGGAAATAATATTGTAAAATATTCTTAATGGAGGGATGCTTTATGGGTGATTTTATCAGGGGAATGGCGGGCAGCGTCATCGATATCGTGGTTTATGCGGCTATGGCGCTCGTTTTTATAGTCGGTGTGGCAAAGTGCGTTCTGCCGGTGCGCCGCTCGGCGGGAGCCCTGCGGCGGGCGTCGCGGCGCCTTCTGCGTCCGGTCCAGGAGGGGGAGCGTCCCGCCTGGCAGGACAGCCTATTCCTGGGCAAAGCGCTCAGCGGCTGCTGGGCGAGGTTCCTCAAGAACGCCGAGCACCTCAACAGCCGGGGCCTGAGCTGCAATGTGGAGGACTATGTCAATGATGATACGGCCCTTGACGGCGTGTGCCATCCGCAGCTGGCGGAAGTGATCCCGGGCCTGCTGACCAGTTTGGGCATCCTGGGCACCTTTATCGGCCTGATGCGCGGTCTGGGCGGGCTGGACGTGAGCGACGCTGCGAAGACCATGGAGAGCATCCCCGCCATGATCGGCGGCATGACCTTCGCGTTCTCCACCTCCATCGTCGGCGTGGCCTGTTCCATCTCCTTCAATGTGCTTTACCGCATCTCCTGCGGCAGCGCGGAGGGAGCGATCGACGAGTTCCAGACATCGTTCGACGACATGGTCATGATCCGGCCTCTGGACGATACGGTCACGCTGATCTGCCAGCAGGAGGACCAGGAGAACATGATCCGCCAGGCGGCGGCGGACCTGACCAACCGCATCTCCGAGGGCGTGACCCGCGCGGTGGAGAACTCCTTCGTGCCCGTCACATACGCCATGAACCAGTTCATCATGGGCCAGACCCAGACACAGCTGGAGGGCCTTGAGAATATCACCCGGAGCTTCATCTCCCAGATGGACAGGAGCCTGTCCGGCCAGCTCACGGCCCTGGGGAGCACCCTGGCCCAGGTGAATCACAATCAGGCCATGAGCTATGACTCTCTGGACAAGGCCATGGCCTCCTGTGAGACCATCATGAGCCAGATGGCCTCCATCCAGTCGGTGAGCGAGCAGATGATGAAGCAGTTCGATCATTACGTGGCGACCATCGATACGGCCCAGGCCAACAATGACGCGTTCCTGGACCACGGCAGTCAGGTGCTCACCGGCATGATGCAGGCCACGGAGGACCAGAGCGCCGTGCTCGGCCGGCTGCGCACTCAGCTTGACGGCCTCCAGCGGGAGATGAGCGATTTCGCGGACTGGTCCAACCACGCGGTCGGCACCATGACGCAGCAGGCGGATGCCATCACGCAGCTATCCGGCAATGTGACCGGTCAGCTGGAAAACAGCGCGCAGGACTTCGTATCCAGGATCGGCGCGGGTCTCAATAGATCCGTCGGGCTTTTCGACGACAACATCAGCGGCATCCTGAAGGTCCTCGACGAGCGGCTGACTCTCCTCAGGGCCGAAAACGGGCTCAAGGGCTCCGGTGACGAGCTGACGCAGATCCAGAAGACCCTGATGGGGATCCAGGAAAGCCTGGACAAGCTGAACAAAGTCCTCGCCGCTGCCGCAAAGGAGGATGCCTGATGACCACCAGGGCGGTATCGCGCCGGGGACGGCGCCGCGGGGGGGACTCCGGAGCCCACTGGATCTCTTATTCGGACATGATGGCTTCCCTGCTCCTGGTGTTCGTCCTGGCTGTGTGCTACAGCGTTTATCAGTACTACAACATGCTGGAGATCAAGACCCGCCAGCTCAACGAGCAGCAGGCGGAACTGGACCGCGCACAGATCACTCTGGTGCAGCGGGAAGAGGAACTGGAGACCCTGAACGTGACCCTGATGGGCAAGCAGGAGGAACTGGCCCAGATCCAGATCCAGCTGACCCGGCAGGAGGAGGATCTGAAAAACGCCGAATCCGCTCTCAAGGGCAAGGAGGAGGAACTGGCGGCCCTTCAGCTCCAGCTCAGCGATCAGGAGAAGGACCTGAACGCCATGCAGCTCCTGCTCACCAGCCAGCAGGAGAGGATCGACACCCTTCTGGGCGTGCGCACGGAGATCATCCAGGCCCTGTCCACGGAGCTCAGCCACTCCGGTCTGAGCGCGAAGGTGGACAAGGATACCGGCGATATCATGCTGGACAGCGCCGTGTTTTTCGATACCAATTCCTATGAGATCAAGGGAGAGGGCAAGGCGCTTCTGGATCAGTTCCTGCCGGTGTACCTGCGGGTGCTGATGAGCGACAAGTATTCGGATTTCGTCGGTGAGATCATCATCGAGGGGCATACGGATACGGATGGCTCTTACCTGACCAATCTGCGCCTGTCCCAGAACAGGGCCCTGCAGGTGGCCATGTACTGTCTGGAGATGCCGGGCCTGAGCTACGGGCAGATCCTCAAGCTGCAGGGCCTGCTCACGGCCAAAGGCCGCAGCTATTCCGACCCGATCTACAACGCGGACGGCTACACCGTGAACAAGGACGCTTCCCGACGGGTGGAGTTCAAGTTCCGCCTGAAGGACGCCGAGATGATCCAGGAGATGAACCGGATCCTGCTGGAGACGGGCAATGGACGCTGAGAGAGGCCCGGGAGCGTTCCGGCGTCCGGCTGTCTTCATCTGGATCCTGGTCTTTCTGCTGGGCGGGACGATGGCTTATGCCCTGTTCAACACCGATCTGAAAGTGGAGGGACAGGGGCTCAGAGTGATCCCGGCGGCCGACAGGGCGGATCTTTTCCGCGAGCAGACGGGCAGGGCGGCGATCGGCGCTTTCGATGGCATGGTGTACGCTTCCGGGATGCCTGACGATCCCGACGGCTGTGAGTACCGGGTGTATACTCTGCGTTTGAGGGACCTGTGCCCGGTGTCCGCCGAAAGGGTGGAATTCTCGGTATATCCTTCCGCGGGCGATATCCTGATGTATCAGCCCGTCCGGCGCGCGGTCATATCCCCGGGGGAGAGCCTGGACCTTTCCTTCGTGATCCTAACGAAGACCGGCGGAGGAGATACCCGGGATATCCGCCTGACGTATTATCTGTGGGGGAACAAGTGCGAAACGCGTTACGTCTATCACTGACCGCCGCGGCGGCTCTCATCCTGGCGGCCTTCATGACCGCGGCTCTCGCCGCCGGTTTTGAGGTGGAGGAGGAGCCGGAGCCCGCGGAGCCGGCGGTGCTGCCGGAGGGATTTATACGGGTCCGGGAAGTGATCCCGGACGTGATCGAGGAGATGCGCTACGCGCTCTGGCACAATTTTACCGGCCGTCCCGTGGACGGGTACGAGGGCAATACGGCTATCCTGACTGTCCGGGCCGCTCAGGCCCTGAGTGAAGCGGCGGATATCTTCAGGGAGATGGGGTACCGCATCAAGATCTATGACGCCTACCGGCCTCAGCGGGCCGTTCGCTGCTTCATGGCCTGGGCGGCCGGTGACGACGAAAGCACGAAAGCGGAGTTTTATCCCGGCATCAAAAGCAAGGATCAGCTGGTGAGCCGGGGCTACATCGCCCGCAATTCCGCCCACATGAAGGGCAGTGCCCTGGACATGACATTGACGGATATGGAGGGCACGGAGCTGGATATGGGCACCTGTTTCGATTTCTTCGATCCCCTGGCCTGGCACGGAGCGGCCGGGATCGCCCCGGAGCAGGCGGAGAACCGAAAACTGCTCCGGGAGGTCATGGAGCAGTGCGGCTTCAGGCCCTTTGAGCAGGAATGGTGGCACTACCGCCTGATCGATCAGCCGTATCCCGATACGAATTTCGATTTTCCCGTCAACTGACGGGCCTGAGAGAGCCGGTCGGCGGCTTTCCCGTCGGTGGACCGGCGTCATAGAAAAGGAGCGTCTTACGTGTGAAAAACGCTCCTGTTTTTTTATTGGGACTGTCCGGGAACAGAAGCTCTGTCACTCGGCGCTTTCCGCGTCCGGGAAGGGGATGTACTCGTTGGTGTGGAAGATCTCCCAGATCGTGTCGTAATGGCTGTCCGTCCTCCAGCCGTTGGCGGTGGGATGCCCGCTGGTCATGATCACCGCGTCGGGCATGACCGCCTGGAGCTCCTTCATCCTCTGGGCGCCGATGTTCGCGCCCATGTCCGCGATCCACAGCCGCCTGAGCTTCGTGAGGGAATACAGCGCGTCATAATTCCGGATCCCGTTATTGGCAAGGTTCAGGTCTTTCAGCTCTGTCAGCCCGCTCAGGAAGGATATGTCTCTCAGGCTGCAGGTGAACAGCTCCAGGTACTCCAGGTGTTCGAGACCTTCGAGCACTTCAAGGCCGGAGATGTTCCGGTTGTCGGCCAGGATGAGCACGCGCAGCTCCTTCAGCGGCTCCAGGAAGCTCACGTCCGTCAGGGAGTTGTGCCCCAGGTCCAGCGCTTTGAGGGCCGTGCAGTACCGGAGCACGTCCATGTCCTCACTGGTGTGCCGCACGCACTCACCGTGCAGGGTGGAAAAGGCCGTCTGGTCGGTACGGATCAGGTGCTTCCCGTTGGCGATGCTGATGGTCCATCCGAAAGTGATCTCCGGGAAAGCCCCGGTCAGGCGCGCGATCTGTTTTTTGTCCACGGGGGTGGAGAACATGTCGACTCTGCGCAGATCGGGAAAGCCTTTGAGAAAAGCCTCGAAGGCGCCCATGTCCGTGACGATCTCATCTTTAAGATCGATCTCTTCCGCGTCCGAAGGGAATTCCGCCGCGCCGAAGGAAAGGGTCCCGGCACGGGCGGGGGAGACCGATGCGGCGGTCAGGCAGATCAGGAGGATGAAAAGAGCGGTCAGTCGGCGCATGGCGGTCAGGCCTCCTTTTTTCTCTTGAGGACGGGGACAAGGGCGCCCGCGACGGTCAGGGCCATGATGCCCAGCCCCAGGGGATAGAGGTTCTCCCCGATCCAGGTCTCGATATCCTCCGGGAACACCCAGATGAACAGATAGGGCTTGTCCATGATGTACTGAGTGATCCCGTTCACGGCGATGCAGATGAAAAAGATGACGACCGGGGCTTTCCTGCCGGTCTTTTTGACAGCGGGCAGGAGCATGAAGAGCATCAGGAAAGCGCAGAGCACCTGATCCAGCCGGATGAAGCTGATCACCAGGGGCACCCAGGTGGTCTTGAGCATCTCCAGGAAGAGCTGCAGCGCGCAGAGCGCATAGACGGTCCTTGAGAACAGGGACAGGTCGTATTTTTTGTGCCTTGTCAGGAAGGCCCACAGCCCGGTCAAAAGGGCCGCCGCCGCTTCCAGGAAAAACACGGCCAGATACCGGTCGCCCCACTCATCCGCGACGGACAGGAGAGGGACGGCCCAGGCCGTGCCGCTCACATAGTCACCGCAGCCGATCCCGCCGAGAGCCCCCTGGGCCAGCCGCGCCGCCAGGAGCGTGACGCACCCCGGCACGGCGAATAGATCCAGCGCCTTCCCGGGACATCCTCCCGACAGGCGCAGCGCCAGCGCGGCGCCGGAAACGAATCCGATGCAGCCGCCGACGAAGGACAGTTTTTCGGGATTGGGATCGATGACCGCGCCCAGACCGTTCACCGTCAGGTCGGCCCCCAGGTCCGCCAGCAGGAAGAAGAACTTGGCGCCGACAAAAGCGGCGGCCGCTCCGGCGAGGAACGCGGCCAGGGCACGGACCGAAGGCTGCCCGTTTTTATGCAGGGCAAAGGCAAACAGGCCGCAGCCGGCGGCGAGCCCCGCGCCCATGATGAGAACGAAAGCGGTCAGATCGGTCATCGTATCTCAGTCCTCCGGTTCCGCGGAAGCGAAATAGATGATGTCCTGCAGCTTGCGGGTGGTGCTGCTGCGGGGATTGTTGATCTTCCGTCCGTGGAAGTACAGATAGGTCGAGTCGCCCCCGTCCAGGTTATAGGCGATATCCACGCCCTCGCGCTCCACGATGGCGGCGAACTCGTTCAGGGTCATCCCGATATAGCCGTGGGTCGGCGCCATGCAGCAGATGAGCTTGTAATGGAGCTTGCCCACCTGGCACACGGCCATGCGCTGGGCGCGCCGGTCATAGGCCATGTTCATCCATGTGCCCGTGCTGCTGAAATCCTCCACCTTGACGCCGTTTTCCACCAGGATGGGGCCGAAGGAGAAGGAATTGATGACTTTCTTGCCGTCGATCTCATCGGTCAGGGTCCCCTTGGTGGGCTGATGGATCCCGTGGAAATCACCGTCCTCATCGATGAGGAGCACGTCCATCAGTTTGCTGCCCTTGCCCTCCGGGTCCAGGTTGTCCCTGTACAGGACGCCCTGCCGGATGGTGAAGGCCTTCTGGCGGCGCTCGGTGCCGTTGTAATAGTCACCGTTGATGGCTACCACCGCCTGGACACGCCGGGCGATGACATCGCAGTCCAGCTGCCGGGTGGAAGAAAAATCGGCGGCCGCCGCCTGCGTGCGGATCTGGCTCGGGTCGGCGATGGTGACGTCCGCCACCCAGTAGGCGATCTTCTGGCCTTCCAGGGTATCCTGATACTCAGTCACCGTCACATGGATGGTGCTGTCCTCATATTCCAGGTCACTCAGGTAGCCGTCGGCTTTCGGGGCGTATCCGCCGGTCAGGTCGATGGGCAGGGTCCTCGTTTCCTCGGCGTGAGCCGGGACGAGGAGCAGCATCAATGCGAACACACAAAGGAACTTTTTCATGACAGGCACTCCCTCATATCAATCATGCCCGGGGGCATCAAGGCCATTATAAAGTCTGCCGGGCAAAAATGCAATTGCAACATGGCGCTTCTCCGGCCGCCGGGCATGTTTTTACATGTGACGCGGGCGGATTTGATTGCAATTCCGGCCGATACGGCATATAATAGGAATGTTCTTCTGTTATTTGCTGGGGGATCTATGCTGACGAGATTACTTGGATTGTTTCTGGCGCTGATGCAGCTGGGGTCCGGCGCGCTGGGCGCGTACGGGGATGAGATGAGTCTGGGGGGCAGGCTGTTCCTTGTGAACAGGGATTATGCCCTGAGCGCGGATTACGTGCCGGAAGACCTGGTCAAGCCGGATGTGAAAGCTTCCTCTTCCGCCGTTCTCATGCGCAGGGAAGCGGCCGGCGCGCTGGAGGAGATGTTCGCCGCGGCGAAAGCCGAAGGCCTCTCCCTTGTGGCCGTGTCCGGATACCGCAGCTACATGACGCAGAAAAATATTTTCGCCCGCAAGGTCTCCAAAGTGGGCAGACAGAGCGCCCTCCTGTATGTGGCTCCGCCCGGGACCAGCGAGCATCAGCTGGGCCTGGCCATGGACCTGGGCACCAACAGGAGCCAGAGTCTGAACGCGTCCTTCGGCTCCACGAAGGAAGGCCAGTGGGTCAGGGAACACTGCCATGAATTCGGTTTCATCATTCGCTACCGGGAGGAGTGGACCGAGATCACCGGTTACGCCTATGAGCCCTGGCATGTCCGTTATGTGGGCAGGCCCCACGCCGAACTGATCCATGAGGCGGATATCCCGCTGGAATACTATATCCGGGAGCTTCGCAGCGCCCGTTACGCTCAGCTGACCGGAGAGGAGATGCCATGACCGTCAAAAAAACAGTCTCTCTGTTCTTTGCCGCGATCCTGACCTTTGCCGTCGTTTTCCCCGCCCTGTCCGCCGGGTGGGATTACCCCCTGTCGCCCCTGGTGGCGGCCAACCTGGGGGATTACCTGGTGCTGGCGAATAAAGAACATCTTTTGTCCTCGGACTATGAGCCCACGGATCTTACGAAGCTTTCGGTCCGCCGCGCGGTGGACGATCCGCAGCTGCGGAAAGCCGCCGCCGACGCGCTCAGGGACATGTTCGACGCCGCGGAAAAGGACGGCTGCGTCCTTTACGTCAAGAGCGCCTACAGGAGCTACCGCACCCAGAACACCATGTACTACAACCGTCTGTCCAACATCGGGCATGATGACGGCATGGTGCAGGCGCCCGGCGCCAGCGATCACCAGACGGGCCTGGGCGTGGACGTGCTCAACTACGAGTGGACGAAGAAGGACGGCATGAACGCCAAATTCGCTTCCGAGAGGGAAGCGGTCTGGATGGCGGAGCACTGCTGGGAATACGGGTTCGTTATCCGCTATCAGAGCGACAAGGAGGACATCACCGGCATCAAGTACGAGCCCTGGCACTTAAGGTATGTGGGCATCGAAGCCGCCGCGTACATGCATGAGAAGAACTACGCTCTGGAGGAGTTCTGGGAGGACTACCGCCGGGCGGTGGCCGATTATGAATCGGCGGGGGGAGATTTCATGTCCCTGGTGTATCTGCTCAACCGCCCCAACGAGAAACTGATCGTCGAGGTCCTTGCCAACGGTGAAGAGGAGTATTCCGCGTTTTATGATTAAGAATCATCCGGCATGCCTGCTCCTGTGCGCGCTGATCCTCGTGCTTTTCCCCCTGACCGGGGCCCGGGCCGGGGCGTTCGATACGGACGGGATGCTGTGCCTTGTGAACCGGGAAGAGAAGCTGCCGAAGGATTACGTGCCTGAGGACATGGTCCTGCCGGACGTGCCGGTCAACAAGAAAAATCAAAAAGACAAGATCTACATGCGGCCGCAGGCGGCTGCCGCGCTGGAAGAGCTCTTCGCCGCGGCCGCCGGAGACGGCTATACCCTTCTGGCGGTGTCGGGCTACCGGGCGTACAGCACCCAGAGCGCGCTGTTCCGGCAGAAAGTGGAAGCCGTGGGGTCCCGGGAAGCGGCCCAGCGCACCGTGGCGCCTCCCGGCGCCAGCGAGCACCAGACAGGTCTGGCCATGGACGTGGTGTCGGACACTTTCCGCAACCTGAACCGTCTCTTCCTGGAGACGGACGAGGGCATGTGGGTGAACGAGCACTGCTGGGAATACGGCTTTATCATCCGGTACCGCACCGAATGGAGCGGTGTCACCGGCGTCAAGGCGGAGCCCTGGCATATCCGGTATATCGGCAGAGAACACGCCGAAGCGGTGACCCGGCTCAATATCCCCTACGAGACCTATGCCGCTCAGATCCGCCTGCTGCCGGAGTACGTGATCGAGAACGGGACGGCGGAATTGTTCATGGGCCTGTACCGAGACATGGACGCGGGGGACAACGCTCTGATCGAGGTGCTGGAGAATTCCGGGGTGGATCCATCTCAGCAGCGGGAAGCCCTTGAGGAGGTCACCGCGTACTTTGATCCGCAGCCGGCGGACGGGCGGTAACCATGGCTCTCTCGCTCCGGGACAAGCTTAAAAATATGGGCGCCCCGGCACGCCGGAGCGCGGGGGAAGGGCCCGGCGCGTCGGACTGCTGTGTCCGGGTCTTTTCCGTGCCCGCCGAGGACGCGGAGCTGCCGGAATGCTTGTCCGGCCGGTCCCTTCATTTGACTTTCGGCGGCGATTGGTCCGATATCCGCCGGGAGGACATCCTGTTCCTGGATACGGAGACCAACGGCTTGGGCGGCGGTGCCGGCACGGTGGCCTTCCTGGCGGGTGCCGGCTGGTTCGAGGACGGGGCTTTCCGGATCGAACAGTACCTGATGCGGGATTACGATGAGGAAAAGTTCCTGATCGGGCGGCTCGACGCCGCGATGGCGGGGAAAAGGGTGT
>CACZOZ010000313.1:0-8140 GCA_902782865.1 uncultured Eubacteriales bacterium | reverse complement strand
TTCCTTCTGGCGCTCGTGTGCCTCATGGGCGCCGTCACCGTTTCCGCCGCGGAAAAGAAAAGCTACGACGTCACGTCGGTCAGCCAGCTGGAGAAAGCGTTCACGGACGCGAAAAAGAATAAGCTCACCGCTTTCACCGTGACCATGTCCGAGAAACTTTACGATGCCATGATGGCGGATGACCAGTACGCGCTCCAGCGGGAGATGATGCTGTGCGGCACGGACCGGCCGGGATCCTATACCTATTATTCGTCGAGCCGCCGCTTTGAGTTCAGCGTGACCTGGACGGATGGCCCCGCTTATACCGTCGATACGAAGAGCGGCCTGAAGGACGCGGTCCAAAAGGCGGTCAAAAAGGGGATCACCCGGTACACTCTCGTCCTGGGCAGGAAGCTCTATTCCTCCATGTCGGCGGACGATTTCGCCGCGTATTATACACTGCTGGGTTCCCTGTGCGTGTCCCGGCAGAGCTTTACCTATTACAGCGCGCTTCACGTGATCCGGGTGACGGATGTCATCGTCCCCTCCTCCGGGAAATACGTGACCACGCTGGATGAGGCGAAGGAATTCATCCGGAAGATGTCCGCAAAGGAAATGAAGGAATACTGCATCTTCTGCGGCCCTTCCCTGTACGATAAGCTCCTGAAGGAAAAGGTATCCGGTTTCGGGGCGAAGATCACCCGGTTCAGCTCCCTGATGAACTACAACGGTGTGTTCGACTGGCACTACCGGTATAACGACTCTTACCATTATATCGCTCCCTATGATCTTACATACTATCCGGGATACCGGATCCTGAACGCAGTATCTGCCGGGAGAGAGGCCTCCCTTGACGGCATGGACAAACGCGCCCTGAAAGCGGCCAGGAAGATCGTGGACGGGCTCGATACGTCAAAGTATCTGAGCGGTACGAAGGCCTCCCAAAAGGCGGCGGCCATCGCGGAGGCGCTGGCGGTCGGGACGGTGTACAGGATCGTGGACGCGGCCGATTATGACGACTGTGCCTGGGGGCCTCTTTTGTATGGCGAGGCCAACTGTGACGGATATTCCGACGCCTTTTACCTGTGCGCGGGCCTGGCCGGGCTGAACGCCCGCATGATGCAGGGCTACGCCCTTGACCCCGATGACGGCTCCGACGCGACCCATGTGTGGAATCTGCTGAAGACCGGAGGAAAATGGTATCTGCTGGATGTGACCTGGTGCGACTCGGATCCGGAGAACAGGGATTACGTGCAGATAAGGTTCAGCAATTTCCTTCTGGGCACCGACCGGATCAAAAAGGAGTACGGATATTTTAAGGATACCGTGCCGGAGCTGGCCGCGAAGACGCTCGACAGCCTGATGCCCTGGCCCGTCTACCGGTGCAAAGATTTTGACGATATCCGTTCGGCCCTTCAGGCGGCTGTCAAAGGAAAGCAGGCCCAGGTCCTGATCCGTTACACGGGAGCGGCGTCCATGAACGAGGCATACGAGACGGTGAAGGCGTTTTTGACCCGACAGAACAGGATATCCCGCTGGGCGGTCTCCTGGAGCGGCGGGCAGATGGTGATGCAGGTCAAGCTGACTTTCCGGTGAGTATTTTCATTTCCATATCAAGGAAATTTATTAAACCTTTATTAAACCGATTGACGAGGGCATGAAAAGAGGGTATGATACCTCTGTCTGTTCAACCAGATAAATTATTTGGAGGTATGTGTCATGAAAAAACTGCTTGCTGTCCTTCTGATCCTCTGCATGGCTTTCTCCGTGGCCGCGATGGCCGAAGAAGAAGCTGCCCCCGCCATCAAGCTGGGCCAGGTAGTGTATGCCGCGCACGGCACCCACTGCTTTGCCGTGATCACCGCCGTGGTGCAGGGCGATGTCATCTGCCTGGCGAAGATCGACGAGTTCCAGTTCATGGGCAACCGTGAGGACGTGGCCGCCATCGGCGTTCCCAATGCCGATCTGGAGAGCGAGAACTTCAACGTGAAGGACGAGAACGGCGCCATCAAGAGCGTGCTGGGCTCCAAGAGGGTCAACAGCGACCTGTACAGCCTGAACATGCAGCGCGCCGGCTCCACCGTGCAGATCGCCGCGAACTATGACGCCATCGAGGCCTATGTGGTCGGCAAGACCATCGCGGACCTGGAAGCGGAAGTCGCTCCCTACACCGATGAGAACAAGGCCGAGTACGCCGATGCCATCGCGGGCGCTACCCTGACCGACAGCGTGAACTACGTCCGCGGCATCATCGAAGCTGCGAAGGCCGCTCACGCCCAGTATGCCGGCACCCATGGCGGCAACACCGGCACCTACACCCTGTGGAACACCACCGGCGAAGACATCGTCGGCATCTACATGACCGACCTGGACAGCGGCTGGCAGAGCGTCAACTACTGCGCCGGTTCCCCCCTGCACACCCTGGGCGCCGAGGATGACAACAACCCCTTCATCATCACCCGCACCGTGACCGAAGCGGAAGTTGACAATCATATGCGCATCTGGGCGGAGACCGCCAGCGGCCTGATCATCGAGTTCCCCGGCGAGTCCGAGCACACCGGTCTGTCCATCGAGACCGCGAACATCGAGTTCGCGAATCCCGACACCATCACCGGCCCCACCCAGATCCGCTGGTTCGCTCCCGAAAGGTAATTTTTTCCGACATCGATCCCAAGGGCTGCCGCTGTCAAGCGGCAGCCCTTCCTTTGTAGAGGAGCCCTGTGCTCAAATGCGATATCCGGGCGGATCTCAAGGCGCTGCGCGCCCGGCACACGATCGTCAACCATATCTTTGTAAGGCGCATGGAGGCCCTGGGATATGATGTGTGCCTGACCGAAGAAAAACGGGAAGGGGAGGAGCGAGCGTCCGCGCCTTAAAAGGCACGGCCGTCGTTTGAGCGCGCCGTAAAAAAGCCCCCTCGCGCTTCGGGCCGTCGGCCCAAAGGGAGGGGACGTGGGAAAGCGGCTTAAAGAGCCGGCTTATTTTTTGTGGTGGCTGAGGAAATGCTTCAGGTCGTTCATGGCCTTGGCGAGCACCCCGGGCTCGGGCAGCATCACGATGCGGAACCGGAGATCCTCGTGCCAGTCGAATCCGCTGCCCGGGATCACCAGCACATGGTACTCATGCAGGAATTTCATGGCGAAGTCCTCGTCGTTCTCAAAGTCGTACATGTCCGTGTCGATCTTCGGGAACAGGTAGAAGGCCGCGCGGCTGGGCTCATAGGAGACGCCCTCGATCAGGTCCAGGCCCGCCATGGTCGCCCGGCGCTGCTCGTACAGCCGTCCGCCCGGCACCACCATGTCATGGGTGCTCTCGCTGTCCACCAGAGCCGCCGGGATCACCAGCTGTGTCAGGGCGTTCCCGCACAGGCGCATGCTCGCCAGTTTCATCACACCGTTCTTCACCCCGTCCAGTTCGCCCCGCGGGCCGCTGAACACCATCCATCCGCACCGGAAACCGCAGATGATGTGGCTCTTGCTCAGGCCGTTGAAGGTGATGCAGGGCAGGTCCGGCGCCAGGGCGCTGAGGGATTCATGTCTGAGCCCGTCCATCACCAGCCGGTCGTAGATCTCGTCCGCCAGGAGCACCAGATGGTTCTCCCGCGCGATCTGGGTGATCTCAAGGAGCACCTCCCGGCTGTATACGGCGCCCGTGGGGTTGTTGGGATTGATCACCAGCAGCGCCCGCGTCTTGTTCGACACCTTCGAGCGGATGTCCTCCACGTCCGGGTTCCAGTGGTTTTCTGGATCGCACCGGTAGAACACCGGCTTGCCGCCGCACAGATACGCGTTATTGCTCCACAGGGAGTAGCAGGGGGAGGGCATCAGGATCTCATCCCCGGTGGACACCAGGGCGCTCATGGCCATCTGTGCCGCTTCGCTCACTCCGTTGCAGATGAACACGTCACTGGGCAGGATGGCGCTCAGCCCCCGTCCGATGTGGTAGGTGCAGATCACGTTCCGCGCGTCCGCCATGCCCCGCACGTCGCAGTAGGGCACCGCCTCGTCGATGTGCAGCGCCAGCGCCTGCCGCACGGAATTGGGCAGCTGGAACCCGAACCGCCCCGGATTGCCGGTATTGAGCTTGAGCACGCTGGTGCCCTCGCTCTCCATCCGCAGCGCCTCCTGGTACAGCGGGCCCCGGATATCGGAATGCACGTATGTCAGCCTGTCGGAACACGGTATCATAAGTTTTGACCTCGTATGGAAAGATTCCTGCGCTGCCGCAGTGAATGGAAGATAGCATATCTGAGGATAAAAGTCAATTTATGTTAAATAATTTATCCCTGGATCGATGCCTTCCGGCCGCGCATCAGCTTTGCCTGCGCTCCACGAACCAGCGCCCCAGGCGGCACCCGTTCACCGAGGCGCTGCGCTCAAAGAACAGATAGCTCTGTTTCCCGCCGATCCAGACGGTGTACCGGTCTCCCTGCCCGCCCGCGCGCAGGGCCGGGGCGGGCCGGATGTCGCTCACCCGGTCGATGGGGTACTCCCGCCCGTCCTCCCAGACGATGGTGCGGGGCAGCATGCGGCCGTCCTCGCCGAAACGGACGAAGACCGGCACATAGACCTTGACGGCCCCGTCCGCGCTCATTCCTCATCCGCCCCGCTTTCGTTTTCCGCGTCCGCCTTCCTCAGGCCCTTGGGAGTGAAACGCCGCCTGGCGTCCTCCTTGGCGGTGATGTAGGCGGTCATGATGGCGTTGAAAAAGGCGTCCTTGTCCTCCTGAGTGAGCTCTCCGCCGGTGAACAGGGCGTTGTTCATGTCCAGGAGCCGGGCGGCTTCCCGGGCGCCTTTGGCGCCGAAACGCTCCCGGGCCAGTTCGATGTTCTCTTCCCGGACACGGCCCTCGTCCGGGTCGACGGCGTCCTCGTTCGTCAGGTAGGCGACGGTCACATCAAGGGCCGCGGCGATCCGGCGCGTCACGTGCGGCCTGGGCACGGAGGCGCCGTTCTCGTAGGCGAATATGGAGCGGCGGGTCACGCCGGCCTTCTCGGCCAGCTCCGTCTGGTTCAGCCCGGCGGCCTGCCGGGCCCTCCGGAGCTTTTCACTGAAAGCTGTCATTACGGCCTCCTGTGAGAAATTTATTTATAAAACTTCCCACTTTGCCTTGAAAATTCCCCTTATAAGCCCTATAATACGGGAAAAGTGAGAAGTTTTATTCAGTATACTTCCCATTTTAAGATTTGTCAAGCGTTTCGGAGGGGACCGCTATGGGCAGGGAAGATATCATCCTTCACAGTGACCTGAACTGTTTCTACGCCAGCGTGGAGATGAATGAGAAGCCGGCGCTGCGGGAAAAGCTCATGGCGGTGTGCGGGTCCACGGAGAACCGGCACGGCATCGTGCTCACGGCGAATTATCCGGCCAAGAGACGGGGAGTGAAGACCGGGATGGCCAACTGGCAGGCCCGGCAGGTGTGCCCGGAACTGGTGATGGTGGAGCCCCACTATGATCTTTACCTGCGCTACAGCGCTGTCGTCCGGGACATTTACCGCCGTTACGCGGACAGGATCGAGCCCTTCGGCATGGACGAGAACTGGATATCCATCCCCTGCTCCGGGGGCCTTGAGACGGACGGGCGCCGTCTGGCGGAAAGGATCCGCCGGGCGGTCAGGGAGGAGACGGGCCTGACGGTGAGCGTCGGTGTATCCTTCAACAAGATCTTCGCCAAGCTGGGCAGCGACATGAAAAAGCCCGACGCGGTCACGGTGGTGAGCCGGGAGGATTTTCGGGAGAAGACCTGGGGCCTGCCGCTGTCCGATCTGCTGTACGCGGGCCCGGCGACCACACGCAAAATGGCTCTGTACGGGATATACACCATCGGCGACCTGGCCACGGCGGACCCGGCGCTCATCAAGTACAAGCTGGGCAAAAACGGCCTGATGCTCCGCCAGTTCGCCAACGGTGAGGACGTGTCCCCGGTGATGCCGGACGGGTTCGAGCCGCCGATCAAATCCGTGGGGCACGGTACCACCTGCGTGCGGGACCTGACCTGTCCGGCGGAAGTGTGGCAGGTGATCTACGAGATGGCGCAGGACGTGGGACACCGCCTGCGCCGGCACGGCTGCCCGGCGAGAGGCGTGGAGATATCCGTCAGGGACAGCGCTCTGGGATGGTACCAGTGGCAGATGCCCCTGGCGGCGCATACTCAGAGCCCCTACGAGCTGGCCCAGCTAGCCTATGCCCTGTTCAGGGAGCATTACCTGTGGCAGCTGCCGGTGCGCGCCCTCACCGTGACGGCTGTCCGTCTGACGGACGAGGATGCCCCCGCGCAGACGGATATGTTCCTCGACCACGTCCGCCGTGAAAAGCGCAGAGCCCTTGAGGACGCGGTGGACGCCCTGCGGGGCCGTTTCGGCGAAAGGTCCGTGGTGGCGGCCTCCCTTCTGGGGGAACTGCCCGTGGCCAGGGACCGCTGCGAGACCGTGCCCATGCCCGCGCCCATGTATCGGTGATCCTTTTTCGTTTCCACGGATGCGCGCCGCCCCCGGTCCCCGGCCGGGGGCCGTTTTAACGTGGACGCTTCCTGCCTTGCGTATTGCAAAACCGATCAAAAACTGATATACTTTAAAGCGGAACCTTTTGAGGAGGATGATCATATGGCACAGAAAAAAGAAGAACTCCCCATGAATGTTGACGTGGATCTTCAGAACGGCGGCACCATCACGTATGCCAACGAGGTGCTGGCCATCATCGCGGGTGTAGCGGCCAATGAGATCGATGGTATCGCCGGGATGAGCGTCAGCGGCGGGCTGAGCGATATTATCGGCAAGAACCGGAACGTGACCAAGGGCGTCAAGGTGGAGATCGGCGGCGAGGAAGCTTCCGTGGATCTGTATGTGATCGTGGAGTACGGCCAGCCCATCCAGAAGGTGAGCCACGATGTGCAGGAAAACGTCCGCAAGGCGGTGGAAAGCATGACGGGGCTGCATGTGGCGCGTGTGGACGTGCATGTGCAGGGCCTGAGCTTCGAGAAGGAAAAGAAAGCCGCGCAGTCCAGCCTGGAGGCGTCCCGCAATCTGGCCCTGGCGGAGCCCGAAAAGAAGGCCGAGCCGGTGAAGGAGCCCGCGCCTGTCCGGGAGGAAGCCCCGGCGCAGGAGGATAAGCCCGTTCAGGAAGCGGCGCCCGCGGAAGACGAGAGCGTCAAGGCCCCGGACGGGGATGAGAAGCCTGCCGAAGAGCCCGCGCCCGCGGAAGAAGCGGCTCCCGAGACGGATAAAAAGGCGAAGACCAAGATCCGCAGGAAAAAGATCTGACCCTGATCACAAGCCCCGGCAACGGGGAAAAGGAGGCCTGAAATGAAACTGAAGTGGATCCAGAGATTTATACTGTTTTTCGGCGGCGTTATCGTGTTCCTGATCGGCGCGGCGGGCATCCTGGTGCTCAGCGGTGTTCTGGATTTCACCATCCCGGACGCGCTGGAGGGCAATTATTATTCCTGGCAGAGGCTGGCTGTGTGCGGCTGCTGCCTGTATCTGATGCTCTACGCTCTGTATGTGTTCTTCTATCCCGGCAAGTATCACTACAGTGACAAGGACTTCATCGTGCAGAAGACCGAGGGCGGCGATCTGCTGATCTCCGTGAAGGCGATCGAGAGTCTGGTCCAGCAGTGTGTGGACCGTCATGAGGAGATCAAGGCGTCCAATCTTCGGGTGATCCCCAGCAAGAAGGACGGCGTCGTGGTCAAAATGAAGGCCACCATGCCCAGCAATATCAGCATCCCCCTGGCGGTGGCGAACCTGCAGAAGCAGATCAAGCAGTACGTGATGGCGTCTTCCGGCGTGGCGGTGAAGAACGTCATCGTCACCGTGGAGAAGACCAGCGGTGCGGTGGCGGTGTCCAACATCGACGAGACACTGGCGGAGACGAACGTGGAAAAGCCCGCCGAGGAGAAGACGGACGACAAGCCCGTGCATCAGCGCCTTTTTGAGAGGCATGACGCGCCCGAAGCGGCCCCCGAGACGGCCGAGCCCGCGCCCGCGCCCGCCCCTGATGAGGAAACCATGAAGGAGGAAAAGACCGATGAGTAACGATAAAAGCGCCCGGCCCCAGATCCTGACCCCCGGCACCTCGGCGTGCGCGCTGTTCGGCGGCCTTCTGGGCGTGCTGATCGCGGTCCTGCTTTTGACCATCGGCTTCTGGAAGACTTTGATGATCGC
>CACZOZ010000312.1:0-6621 GCA_902782865.1 uncultured Eubacteriales bacterium | reverse complement strand
GCACGGGCGAGGGCAGGTACCCCGTCGAGATGGGCACCCTTGTGTCCGCGGAGGAGGGCATCGAGCTCTATCTGGCGCCGGGCCATGTGGTTTCCGTCGAGCCCTATCCGGGCACATACAGGATCGCCCTGAGCCCGGAAGCGCCGGAGGACGGCTGGTATCATGAAGCGCCCCTGATGCTGCCCCCCGAGGGCTTTGAGATCTCCCTGACGGGGGAGGCGGGATCCTTCGCGGATCAGCTGCCGGCCCCGGAGGGCGAGGGCTGCACCGTGTACCTGAGGAAGACCGGCGGCCCCCATGCCGGCGCGGTCACCGCGGGCCAGGCTGTGGAGTATCGGTTCATGCCCGGCTCCGACGAGGACCCGGCGCCGGACGGCTCTGAGAAGGAAGCGCTGGAGCGCCTGAAGGACAGCGAGGGATTCAGGACCGCGGACCGGGTGGCATTGAGCCCCGACGGCCGCACGGCCGCAGCCTTCACGGACGGGATCCTCACGGTGACGGATGTCGTGAGCGGCGAGGTCCTGTACACGGGCGCGGCGGAAACAAAGGACAGGTTTTATTTCGGGGAGGACGGGAAATTGTACCTGGACACCGGGCGCTTCGACCCCGCCTCATCGACCTTCGAAAAATATGACGGCGCCGGGGAGTAGCCTCTGACCGCCGCCGAACTTAAGACCGCGTGAGCGTCAGGATCGTCCGATCCGAAGGCCCCGCGGTCTTTTTTAATGATGATTTGCATAATTATAGCGTAAAAATGCATTATAATGCAAAATAAAGTGGAAAATATGCCAATTTATCGATTGTTATATGCATATTTATGTATTATACTGCATGCATCCCCGATGACGGGGGAATCGAAAGGAGATCAAGAAAATGAAAAAGATCATTGCGATCATGGCCGCCGTAGCGATGCTTTCCCTGTGCTGCTTCACCGCTTTCGCGGACACCCTGGTGATGGGCACCAACGCGAACTTCCCGCCCTATGAGTACTGGGAGGGCGACACCATCGTGGGCATCGACGCCGAAGTGGCCGCGGCCCTGGCGGCGAAACTGGGCATGGACCTGCAGATCGATGATATGGACTTCGGCGCCATCATCAACGCCGTGGCCAGCGGCAAGGCCGATATGGGCATGGCCGGCATGACCGTCACCGAGGAGAGGCTGCAGAGCGTCAACTTCTCCGTGAGCTACGCCACCGGCATCCAGGCGATCATCGTCAAGGAAGGCTCTCCCATCGCTTCCGTGGATGACCTGTACGCGGAAGGCGCCTCCTACATGATCGGCGTCCAGGAGTCCACCACCGGTGACATCTACTGCAGCGACGACTTCGGCGAGGACCACGTGTCCAAGTACAAGAACGGCGCGGACGCCGTGGCGGCCCTGGTGGCTGGCAAGGTGGACTGCGTGATCATCGACAACGAGCCCGCCAAGGTGTTCGTGACCAGCAACGAGGGCCTCAAGATCCTGGACACCGAGTACGTGGAGGAGCAGTACGCCATCGCCATCGCTCTGGAGAACACCGAGCTGCTGGATAAGGTCAACACCGCCCTGCAGGAGCTGATCGATGACGGCACCGTCGCCGGGATCGTGGCCAAGTACATCAGCGCCGAGTAAAGACAGGCGCGTCCCAAAGTTGAATATCCCGCGGGGAGCATGTCGCTCCCCGTGTTTTTTTGCGCCGGGAAAACGAAGAATACAGGCGGCATCTGTCCATCGTATATCATGGGGTCACAGACAAGGCGTTCAGCCTGTGAGCGCTGTGAAAATGATGAAAGGCGGTGCCGATGATGAAAAGGGATTGGATGGTTTTCGCGGCAATGGTGATCCTGGCGGTGATGATGAGCGCGGGGGCGCTGGCGGACGACAGTTATACCCTCAGGCGAGGAGGCTCCAGGGGGAGCGCGGTTGCCGTCAGCATGAACACGACCTACGCGGCAGAACTCACGGAAGACGAGGAGGAGATGTGGTACTGCTTCACAACGCCGGCCGAGCCGGGGTATACCACGTTCAGGGCGTCGCGGACGAATGTCAGCGGGGGCGTGTACACATATTATTATCTGCGGACGGGCATCGATCAGGTCAAGTCAGACTTGAGTATCTGGATGAGTGGGAGCCGGTCCTCGAACCTGAGGCTGGACCCTTCCACGACCTATTACATCCAGGTGAAGCAGAACAATGCAGTTCCCGGCTATTTCTCGGTCGGTGTCGACTTCAGGAAGGACGATCATGGCAACACCTTTTCTTCCGCCTCCAGGGTCGAGATCGGCAGGCAGTACACCGCCACGATGGACGGCCAGGACGATATCGACTGCTTTGTCTTCACTCCGCAGGAGACCTGTGATTATGTCCTGGACGGCCGTAACGATAATATTTCCGCTTATCTTTACTACGGGATCTACACCGGTGACAGCATCGACCGGGGGAGCGGCTCGAAATGGTATTCCGGCGATTTCTCGAAGAGCTGCAGCCTTACCGCCGGCACGACCTACTATATCCGTTTTGCCAACAGCGGCTGGAATACGGGCAATTACCACTTTACGATCAAAAAGCAGGTCGTGGACCTCACCGGCAATTTCGCCATCGCCATGCCGGAAGCCTGCGAGTACACCGGCAAGGCGGTCACGCCCGACATCAGCGTCAAGGGGCGGGGCACCACCCTGGTGAAGGACACGGATTACACCGTGAGCTTTAAGAACAACGTGAACGTGGGCGCGGCGACCGTGACCGTCAGGGGCAAAGGGAACTATACCGGTACCCTTGAAGCGGTGTTCAAGATCGATCCCGTGCCCCTGGGCACCCTCAGCCTGAAGAAGGTCAGCTGTACCTATTCAGGCAAGGCCTTAAAGCCCGATGAAACGGTCAAGGCTCCGGTGAACGGGAAGACTGTGACCCTCAAAAAGGACAGGGACTATCAGGTCACGTATCATAACAACACGAATGCTGGCACGGCGGCCGTGACCGTCAGGGGCATCAATAATTTCACGGGGGAGCTTTCGGCCTCCTTCAGGATCCAGCAGGTCAAGATCGGATCCCTGACGCTCAAAAAGTCGGCCATGACCTATACCGGCAGCATGCTCATGCCGGGCGAGACCGTGAAGGCGAAGGTGGGCGGGAAGACCGTGACCCTCAAAAGGGACAGGGATTATACCGTCACCTACGGTAAGTGCCGGGACGCAGGCACGGGCACGGTCACCGTAAAGGGGACCGGGAACTATAAGGGGTCGCTTAAAAAGACCTTCACGATCAAACCGGCGAAGATCGTCAGCGTGTCCCTGAGCCAGACCACCATGACCTATACGGGCAGGGCGCTCAGACCCACCCCGACCGTGAAGGCAAAGATCAACGGCAGCATGGTCACCCTGAAGCAGGGGGTCGACTACACGGTGGTCTACTCCGGCAATAAAAAGGCCGGCACGGCGAAAGTAACGGTCAAGGGCATCGGCAATTACGCCGGCACGCTCAGTACTTCTTTCAGGATCGTGAGATCGAAGTAAAGCATAGGATCGCGGACAGGGGGGCGGCCGCACAGCCCCCCTGTTTTTTGGTCTCGTGATCGATCATATGGTCGTGTTTATGCCGCCGCGGCCCTTGATAGGTGTATAAATATGTAGTATAATGTATAAGTTCTCGCTTCGCGGGAGCCGGTCCTGCGGGAGACTGTCCGATCCCGCGCGATTTTGTTATCGAGGGATGAGAGGATCTTCATGAAACGATCGACACTGATCAAGGCGGCCGGGATCCTGGCCGCGGTCATCGCCCTGGCCCTGATCGTCTGGTTCAGCGCCTTTTACCGCGCGGACGAGATCCGGGTCACCGACGGGAAGCTCGAGGGCGTGAGGCAGAGCTGGCTGGTGGCTTCCTTCCCCGTGAACGGCGAAAAGGCGTACCGCAAGCTGGCGGATGTCTCGGCGCCCAGGGAACTGTCCCAGGTGAAGGACGCTCCGGACACGGACGGGGACCCGCTCACCACGTTTTTCGTTTTCGAGGGCAAGGCCGGTACGGCTTATGAGGGGTACCGCGTCACCGTGGAGGGCCTGGAGGGCGGGGCGCAGGGCACGCCCCACAGCGCCGCGGGCGCGGAAGGCCTGATCAGCGAGACCGACGGCGGTATCGTCTTTGACATGCCTTCCCCCTACAGTGAGGCCGTGATCCGCCTGACGGTGACCGCGCCGGAGGGCGCCGCGAAGGATACCGCGCTGGCCTGCCTGGACGCGGCGGCGGCCAAAGTGACGCCGGGCAAAAAGCTGTCGGCCCTGGCGGCGGACTTCAAGCTGAACTTCATCGACGACGCCCGCTGGAAATACCTGTGGACGGGCCTGGGGGTCACCCTGGAGATCACGCTGTTCGCCGTGCTCATGGGCATCGCCATCGGCGTGATCGTGGCTGTCATCCGCACCACCTGGGAGCAGAACGCCGAGACACTGCCCCGGGGGCTGAAGCGGGCCCTGCTCAGGCTGGCCAACAGCCTGTGCCAGGTCTACCTCACGGTGATCAGGGGCACCCCCGTGGTGATCCAGCTGATGATCGCCTATTACATCGTGTTCGTGTCCACGCGCAACGGCGTGCTGGTGGCGATCTTCTCCTTCGGCATCAATTCCGGCGCCTACGTGGCGGAGATCATCCGCGGCGGGCTGATGAGCGTGGACCGGGGGCAGCTGGAGGCCGGGCGTTCCCTGGGCTTCAACTATGTGCAGACCATGGCCTTCATCATCGTGCCCCAGGCCTTCCGGACCGTGCTGCCGGCCCTGGCCAACGAGTTCATCGTGCTGCTCAAGGAGACCAGCGTGTCGGGCTACGTGGCGGTGCGGGACCTCACCAAGGGCGGGGACATCATCCGCGGCGTGACCTATTCCGCCTTCATGCCCCTGCTGGCGGTGGCGGCGATCTACCTGGTGCTGGTGATGTTCTTCACCCGTATGGTGAGCAGGCTGGAAGGGAGGCTGCGTGCCGGTGAGCACTGATACGATCATTTCCGTGAGGGATCTCACGAAGGAGTTCGACGGCGGCAAGCTCAAGGCCTTAAGGGGCGTGAGCATGGATATCAAACGGGGCGAAGTGGTGGTGGTGATCGGCCCCTCCGGCAGCGGCAAGTCCACCTTTTTAAGGTGCCTCAACCTGCTGGAGAACCCCACCTCCGGGCAGATCGTCTTTGAGGGGACGGAGATGACCGACCCCAGGGTGGACTTGAACCTGCACCGGCAGAAGATGGGCATGGTGTTCCAGCACTTCAACCTGTTCCCCCATATGACGATCCTGCGGAACATGACCCTGGCGCCCATGACGGTGCTGCACCGCTCCCAGGCGGAGGCGGAGGCCAAGGCCATGCAGCTGCTGAACCGTGTGGGATTGGGGGACCGCGCCGGGTCCTATCCTTCCCAGCTGTCCGGCGGACAGAAGCAGCGCGTCGCCATCGTGCGGGCCCTGTGCATGGACCCCGAGGTCATGCTCTTCGACGAGCCCACGTCGGCGCTGGACCCCGAGATGGTGGGCGAGGTGCTGGATGTCATGAAGGAGCTGGCGCGCTCGGGCATGACGATGGTGGTGGTGACCCATGAGATGGGCTTTGCCCGGGAGGTGGGTACCCGCTGCCTGTTCATGGACCAGGGGAAGCTGGTGGAGCAGAACGAGCCCGCCGCCTTCTTCGATCATCCGCAGAGCCCGAGACTGCAGAGCTTTTTGAGCAAGATATTGAAATAAAAGTGCGGAAAAAGGAACGGCTTTGGCGAGCTTGCGGCTTGCAGCCGTTCCTTTTTTGGTTTATAATGAATCCAATCCGGCTAAAAAGCATGGACCGGGCAAAGTAGCTGCGCATCTGGGAACGGGAGCAGAGAGGGAAGCTTAAAGAAGCTGAGAGGCGTCCCCCCGAGGCCTGCCGCGGCGAAATTTCACCCGCGAGCTTCCTCCGCTGAAAAGACAGTCTTCCAGTAGGCGGCAGGCGCAGCGCGCAGCGTTACAGGCGCGATAAGGTGTCCGTTTTCCGACGCAAGTATCAGCGCCGGGAGGCGGGAACCGGGGTGGTACCGCGAAGAAATTCGTCCCCGCAGACCGGCGCATGTCAAAATGCACCGAGCTGCGGGTTTTTTCATTATCAAAACGGAGGTTTTACTATGCGCGAAGCATTGGAGAAGATCCGCTCGGAAGCGCTGGCGGCCATCGCCGAGGCGCGGGAGACGTCTGCGCTGGAGGCGCTGCGGATCCGGTATTCCGGCAAGAAGGGCGAGCTGACCGCCATCCTGAAATCGATGGGCAAGCTCTCCGCCGAGGAGCGGCCGAAGATGGGCCAGCTGGCCAACGAGGTCCGCGCGTCCCTGGAGGCGGCCTTCGAGACGCGCTCGAAGGAGCTGGCGCAGCGCGCCATGGAGCTGCGGCTCCAGGCGGAGGCCGTGGACGTCACCGTGCCGGCGCCAGAGGCGCCGGTGGGCCATCTGCATCCCCTGACCATCGTGATCCGGGAGATCCGCCAGATCTTCGAGGCCATGGGCTTTGAGACCGGCGAGGGTCCGGAGATCGAGACCGACTACTACAACTTCGAGGCGCTGAACACCCCGAAGAACCATCCCGCCCGGGATACGCAGGATACCTTCTATTTCTCGGAATCCATGCTGCTGCGCACCCAGACCT
>CACZOZ010000311.1:0-5315 GCA_902782865.1 uncultured Eubacteriales bacterium | reverse complement strand
TGGTATGATCCGGCTCTGGAGCAGGAAGGCGCCATCAAGCTGATCAACGACAACTGCGTGGTCATCTCCGAGCATGCCGACTCCATGGGCGCTCCCTCCGAGTGCGAGAAGAACGGCATCCCCTTCGTGTTCTACAACGGCTCCGCCGCCGATGCCTGCCCCAACACCTACATCGTGGCTTCCCGCATCAACTGGGCGCCCTACTTTGAGCTGATCATCAACGCCGTGGCCAACGGAGAGGAGATCCCCGCTGACTGGACCGGCACCATCGCCACCGGCTCCGTGGAGCTCGTGGGCCTCAACGAGACCGCTGCCGCCCCCGGCACCGCCGAAGCCATCGAGGCCGCCAAGGCCAAGCTGCTGGCCGGCGAGATCAAGGTGTTCGACACCGCCGCCTTCACCAAGGACGGCGCCGTGCTGGAGACCTACCTGGCCGACGTGGACACCGACCCCGCCTACACCCCCGACACCGAAGTGGTGGCCGACGGTTACTTCCATGAGTCCGAGTTCCGTTCCGCTCCCTACTTCGATCTGCAGATCGACGGCATCACCCTGCTGGACACCAAATTCTGATCTTAAAACTTTTCGGGAGGGCCCCTGTCATTTCGGCCGGGGCCCTCTCCCTGTCCTGTCAGGAAGGCGGCGGGAAACACGCCTTCTTCCTGACAGGACAATTCCTTTTTTCGACCGACGGTAAAAAGGGAGGATGAAAGCTTGTTAGATCCAGTCGCCGTGGAAATGCGCAACATCACCAAACGTTTCGGCCCCGTCCTGGCCAATGACGATGTCTCCCTGGACATCCGCCGGGGCGAGATCCTGGCCCTGCTGGGGGAAAACGGCAGCGGCAAGACCACGCTGATGAACATGCTGTCGGGCATCTATTTCCCGGACAGCGGCGAGATCAAAGTGAACGGCCAGAGCGTCGTCATCTCCTCTCCCCGGGCCGCCTTTGACCTGGGCATCGGCATGATCCATCAGCACTTCAAGCTGGTGGACGTGCTCACCGCCGCCGAGAACATCACCCTGGGCCTGGAGGGCCGCCTGGATATCAGGGCCACCTCCGCGAAGATCCGTCAGATCTGCGAGGCCTACGGGTTCAATATCGATCCCGACCAGAAGATCTACGACATGTCCGTCTCCCAGAAGCAGACCGTCGAGATCATCAAGGTGCTTTTCCGCGGCGCGGACATCCTGATCCTGGATGAGCCCACCGCCGTGCTGACCCCCCAGGAGACGGACCGGCTCTTCGCCGTGCTGCGCAACATGCGCGCCGACGGCAAGGCCATCGTGATCATCACCCACAAGATGCACGAGGTGGAGTCCCTGAGCGACCGGGTGGCCGTTTTGAGGGCGGGCCGATACGTGGGTTCCCTGATGACGAAGGACACCAACGCCCAGGAGATGACCGAGATGATGGTGGGCCGCTCCGTGGCCCTGAATATCGACCGGCCCCGGCCCGAGGACCCGCAGACGCGCCTGGAGATCCGGGACCTGACAGTGCGCAACGAGGAGGGCCTGCTCAAGCTGGACCACGTGTCCTTCGACGTGAGGGCAGGTGAGATCCTGGGCATCGCCGGCATCTCCGGCGCGGGGCAGAAGGAACTGCTGGAGGCGATCGCCGGGCTCCAGACCCCGGAGCGGGGCGAGATCATCTTCCACAACCCCAAGAAGGACAAGCCCGTCACCTTCTTCCACAAGAGCATGAAGCGGGTGCGGGAGCTGGGGGCCCAGGGCGCTTTCCACGACGGCAAGCAGCAGCCCGTGTCCTTCGACGGCATGAGCAAGGCCGCCATCCGCAAGTGGGTGGAATCCGGGGACGTGCTCTTCCGCGAGGACGAGATCATGGACCTGAAATACAAGACCCCCCTGCAGATCCGGGAGCTGGGCGTGCGGCTGTCCTTCGTGCCGGAGGACCGCCTGGGCATGGGCCTGGTGGGCAGCATGGGCATCACCGACAACATGATGCTGCGCTCCTACCGCAAGGGCCGCGGCGGCTTCCTCAACCGCAAAAACCCCCAGGACCTGGCCAAACAGATCATCGAGGAGCTGGAGATCTCCACCCCCAACGTGAACACCCCGGTGCGCCGCCTGTCCGGCGGCAACGTGCAGAAGGTGCTCCTGGGCCGCGAGATCGCCTTCGCCCCCAAGGTCCTCATGGCCGCCTACCCGGTGCGGGGCCTGGATATCAACTCTTCCTACACCATCTACCGCTTGCTCAACCGACAGAAGCAGAATGGCGTGGCCGTGATCTACGTGGGCGAGGATCTGGACGTGCTCCTGGAGCTGGCGGACCGCATCTTGGTGCTCTGCGGCGGCAGGGTCAGCGGCATCGTGCGCGGCAAAGACGCCGACAAGCAGCAGATCGGCATGATGATGACACAGGTGGGAGGTGCCGAAAATGGCTGATAAAAAGCAGGCATTCAAGGAAAAGGAGCCCCTGATCCACATCAGCCGGCGGGGCACCCTGCCCTGGTGGACATCCCTTCTCATCCGCGGCGGGGCCGTGGTGCTGGCCCTGATCTTCTGCGCCCTGGTGACCATGCTGGTCACGGGCGAGAATCCCCTGAACATCTACGGCGCCATCTTCCAGGCCTCCTTCAGCACGCCCCGGCGCACCTGGGTGCTGTTCCAGAACCTGGCCATGCTCCTGAGCGTGTCCCTGGCGGTGGTCCCGGCCTTCCGCATGCGGTTCTGGAACCTGGGCGGCGAGGGCCAGATGCTGGCCGGCGGCCTGGCTTCCGCGGCCTGCATGATCTGCCTGAGGGACGCGCTGCCCCACTGGGCCATCCTCGTGTGCATGGTGATCACCAGCGTCGCCGCCGGCGCGCTCTGGGGCGTGATCCCGGCCCTGTTCAAGGCCCGGTGGAACACCAATGAGACGCTGTTCACCCTGATGATGAACTACGTGGCCATCCAGCTGGTGTCCTTCTTCATCATCGTGTGGGAGGTCCCCAAGGGCGCGGGCCAGATCGGCATCATCAATCAGAGCACCCAGATCGGCTGGATGCCCTCCGTCGGCGGGCAGAAATACCTGCTCAACATCATCATCGTGGCGGTGCTCACGGTGCTGATGTATGTTTACCTCAATTACTCCAAGCACGGCTATGAGATCGCCGTGGTGGGCGAGAGCGAGCGCACGGCGCGCTACGTGGGCATCCGGGTGGACCGGGTGATCGTGCGCACCATGATCCTCTCCGGCGCCCTGTGCGGGCTCACGGGCCTGCTGCTGGTGGGCGGCACGGACCACACCCTCACCACCACCATCACCGGGGGCCGGGGCTTCACCGCCGTCATGGTGGCCTGGCTGGCCAAGTTCAATCCCGTGTGGATGATCCTCACCTCCTTCCTGCTGGTGTTCCTTGAAAAGGGCGCCGGGGACATCTCCACCAATTTCGGGCTGAACAAGTCCTTCTCTGATATCCTCACGGGCATCATCCTGTTCTTCATCATCGGCAGCGAGTTCTTTATCCAGTACCGCGTCAGCTTCCGCCGTCACCGGAAGGAGGACATGGGCCATGTTTGATTTCATCTCTTTCATCCCCCGGGCCGTGATGCAGGCCGTGCCCCTTCTGTACGGCTCCACCGGCGAGACCCTGACGGAAAAATCCGGCAACCTCAACCTGGGCATCCCCGGCATCATGTACGTGGGCGCCATCAGCGGCGTCATCGGGGCTTTCCTGTATGAGAGCTCCCTGCCCTCCCCCGAGGCCTTCGTGGGCCTGTGGGCGGTGCTCATTTCCCTGGGCGCGGCCCTGCTGGGCTCCCTGCTCATGGGGCTGCTCTACTGTTTCCTCACCGTCACCCTCCGGGCCAACCAGAACGTGACGGGCCTGGCCCTGACCACCTTCGGCGTGGGCTTCGGCAATTTCTTCGGCGGCTCCCTGATCAAGCTCAGCGGCAACTCCATGCCCTACCTGGCCCTCACCCAGACCAGCCTCGCCTTCCGGGTCTCCCTTCCCGGGGCCGAGACCACCGGCTGGTTCGGCAAGCTGTTCCTTTCCTACGGGTTCCTGGCGTACCTTTCCGTGATCATCGCCCTGATGGCGGCCTTCGTGCTGCGCCGCACCCGGGTGGGCCTGCATTTAAGGGCCGTGGGTGAGAACCCCAGCACCGCCGACGCCGCCGGCGTCAGCGTGGGAAAATACAAATACGCCGCCACCTGCGTGGGCAGCATGATCGCCGGCCTGGGCGGGCTGTACTACGTGATGGACTACGCCTCCGGCATCTGGAGCAACAACGCCTTCGGCGACAGGGGCTGGCTGGCCATCGCCCTGGTGATATTCACCATCTGGCGGCCCAACGTGGGCGTACTGTCCTCCTTCCTCTTCGGCGGGCTGTACATCCTGCACATGTACATCCCCACGGGCATGAACCTGGCCGTGAAGGAGCTGTACAAAATGCTCCCCTATGTGGTCACCATCGTGGTGCTGGTGATCACCAGCCTCCGGAACAAGCGCGAGAATCAGGCGCCCGCCTCCCTGGGCCTGAGCTATTTCCGGGAAGAGCGGTAAACAGGTCTTTCCGGAGCGGCAAACAGGTCTGCCGCGTGATCTCATCAAAACAGACGGGGCTTTCGACTGCCGAAGCGGAAGAAAGCTCCGTTTTGTTTTGCTGCCCGATGTACTGTGATCTGTTTTTGAAAACTATCGGGGACGGTTTTGCTTGACCCATCATCTCAGCCGTGCTTTATTCTCCTTTGCAGTTAAGGAGGTTGACATGGCGAAGGAATGTGCAGCTCGTCGGATCGGGATCACCGTTACGGCAGTCGACAGTCATGTTGTAAAGGATCAGCATCCGGAGCACGAGCCAACGAAACCCATGGATCGACGCGTTTTATAGTCGAAACACAAGACGCATTTTTCAAGATCGACGCAAATGCCCAAAGGTGGGATTACAAAAAGGCATCCTGATGACCCGCAGTGAGTCGGCAGGATGCCATTTTCAGTTGGGCGATGCTTACATGCGGTGTTTTTTGATCACAGATGTGGTCTTATCCGATCTCGCTGCCGGCGGGGATGCTTTCGTCCACCATGAGCACCGTCAGCTTTTCCTTGCCGAACTCATCCGCGCTCACGGCGCTCAGAAGCATGCCCTGGCTCTCCCGGCCCATCATCTTCCGCGGGGGCAGATTGGCCAGCAGGATCAGGTTTTTGCCCACCAGGGTCTCCGGCTCGTAGAACTTCGCGATGCCGGACAGCACCGTCCGTTTTTCCGTGCCCAGGTCCAGTTCGAAGGAGAGCAGCTTGTCGCTCTTGGGCACCTTTTCGCAGGAGAGCACCTTCGCCACCTTCAGTTTTACCTTGCCGAAGTCGTCG
>CACZOZ010000310.1:0-3814 GCA_902782865.1 uncultured Eubacteriales bacterium | reverse complement strand
GCCTACAGGCCCGCCTACCGTGTCGTAAAGCAGCACGCCGTGAGACGGATGCTTCGGTCCGTCAGATCTTCCAGATCTTCTCAGAATACTCTTTGACGGTCCGGTCGGAGGAGAAATAGCCCGCGTGGGCGATGTTGTTCAGGCATTTGCGGCCGAAGGTCATGGAGTCGGCTGTGTCATAGATGGCCTTCAGCTTGGTATCCAGATAGGATCTGAAGTCCTTCAGGAGGAAATAATGATCCGCCTGGTGCCATGAGGTGCCGTCCAGCAGGGCATGGTACAGCTCCCTGAAGCCTTCGTCCTGCCGGATGAAGGGATCCTGCACCAGGGTGTCGACAGCGTCCCTGATGACCGGATCACTGTCGTAGATCTCCCGGGGCCTGTAGTGGCTCTTCAGCTCGTTGAGCTCGTCCACTTTCGCGCCGAAGATGTAGTTGTTCTCCAGCCCGGCCTGCTCCACGATCTCGATATTCGCGCCGTCGAAGGTGCCCAGGGTCACGGCCCCGTTGAGCATCAGTTTCATGTTGCCCGTGCCGCTGGCCTCGGTGCCGGCGGGGGAGATCTGCTCGGAGATATCCGCGGCGGGGATGATCTTCTCGGCGTAGGAGCAGTTGTAATTCCTGACGAACACGAGCCTCATGCGGCTGGATACCGCGGGATCGTTATTGATGATATCGGCCAGGCAGTTGATGTAGTGGATCACCGCTTTGGCGCGGACATAACCGGGAGCCGCCTTGGCGCCGAAAATGAACGCGACGGGGGGCATGTCCTGATACTGGCCGTTCTTCATCCCGTGGTAGATCGCCGTGATGGACAGGGCATTGAGCAGCTGGCGCTTGTACTCGTGCATCCGCTTGACCTGCACGTCGAATACCCAGCTCCCGGGCAGCAGTACGCCCTCATGGGCATAGATGTGATCGGACAGCTGCTGTTTCTTTTTGCGCTTGATACGGACGAAATCCGTGACGAACTTCTCATCCTCGATGCAGGGCACTAGTTTTTCCAGCTGCTCCAGATCGGTGAGGAACCCGTCGCCGATGCGGCCGCGGATGAGAGCGCTCAGCTCGGGATTGCACAGCTGCAGCCAGCGGCGCTGAGTGATGCCGTTGGTGATGCTGTGGAACATTTCGGGCCTCACGTCATGCCAGGCTTTGAGCACTTCGTCACGCAGGATCTGGGTGTGGATCCTGGCCACGCCGTTGACGGCATGGCTGCCGTACATGGCCAGGTTGGCCATGTGCACGGTATCGTTCCGGATGATGTCCAGGGCGTTCTTGTCGTTGGAAGCCGTGTAATAGCTTTCCAGGGCCAGATGGGCCTGCAGCACGGAGATGATCTGGGCGATCTCCGGGATCAGCTCCCGCAGAAGGGAGATGTCCCATTTCTCCAGGGCCTCCTGCATCACGGTGTGGTTGGTGTAGGAGAAGGTCTCCTTGGCGATCTGGATGGCCTGGTCGATGGTGAGCCCCTCATGGATCAGCAGCCTGATCAGCTCCGGGATCGCCATCGTGGGATGGGTATCGTTCAGCTGGATCGCGTGATACTGGGGGAACAGGTGGAAGCTCGTCCCGTGATGGGCTTTGAAATTGCGGATCAGGTCCTGGATGGACGCGGAGCAGAGCACATACTGCTGCTTGAGCCTGAGCAGTTTGCCGGCGCGTTCGGTGTCGTTCGGGTAGAGGAGCTTGGTGATGTCCTCAGCCTCGTTTTTGCCTACGGCCGCTTTGGCGTAGTGCTGCTCATTGAAAGCGGCGAAGTCGATCTCATGCAGGCTCTCGCATTTCCACAGCCTCAGGGTGGCGATGGTGTCGCTCTTCCAGCCGATGATGGGCATGTCATAGGGTACTGCCCTGACGGACGCGGAAAGCATGGGCACGATCACGCTCAGGTCATCCCTGCGGATGCTCCAGATGTCCCCGTGCTCTGTCCAGTTATCCGGCAGCTCCACCTGGCGTCCCTGGTGGAAATCCTGCTTCAGCAGGCCGAACTGATAATAGAGCCCGTATCCCATCAGGGGCAGGTCCAGGGTGGCGGCGCTGTCCAGGAAGCAGGCGGCCAGGCGGCCGAGACCGCCGTTGCCCAAAGCGGCGTCCTCGATGTCCTCCATCAGGGCGGGATCGACGCCCTTGGCTTTGAGGAGCGCCCGCATATCGTCCAGCAGGCCCAGGCTCATCAGGTTATTGCCGATCAGCCGGCCCACCAGGTATTCCGCGGAGAGGTAGCAGGCGCGCCTGCCGCTCTCCTGTTTTTTTTGCGTCTCCATCCATTCGTCGCTGATCTCGTACTGGATCGCGCCGGCGATGGCGTTGTGCAGCTGCCATCCCGTCGCCTCGCTCAGGGTCTTGTGGTAATGGGCTTTGCAGATGATGTCCGCGCGTCTGCAGATGTGTTCGGGGCTGTGTATCGTCAGCATGCTGTTTCTCCTGTTTATTGGATTTCGTTATTTTTATCTGTCGTCTCCGGGAGCCTGCCGCTTTCTTCGATCAGGGCGCGGAGATGGTCACGGGTCTTTTTGCCGGGGATCTTCGTGAGGCGCCAGAGCCAGTTCCCGCCCAGGGTGCCGGGGGTGTTCATGCGGGCGTCTGTATCAAGGCCCAGCAGATCCTGCATCGGGATCACGGCGGTGTTCGCCTTGAGCTTCAGGGTGCAGGCGATCATTTTTTCGACCACGTCTTTTTCACCCTTCGCGCCGGTGTACTTGAGGCAGGCTTCTTTCTCCGCTTCGCTTTCGCGGGACCTGAACCAGCCCAGGGTGGTGTCGTTGTCGTGGGTGCCGGTATACGCCACGCAGTTCTCTTTCACGTGCTTCGGGTGATGGATGTTGCCCTGGTCATCACCGGAAAAGCCGAACTGCATCACTTTCATGCCCGGATAGCCGCAGAACTTCAGCAGGCTCTTGACCCTCGCGTTGACGGCGCCCAGATCCTCGGCGATGATGTTCACATCGGGACAGGTCTCACGGACGACTTTGAAAAAGTCCCTGCCCGGGCCGATGACCCATTCGCCCACACGGGCGTTGGGGGCGCCGAAGGGCACCGTGTAGTAATTGGCGAATCCGATAAAATGATCGATCCTCACCATGTCGAACCGTGAAGCCACATGCCTGAGGCGCTCCTGCCACCAGGCATAGCGGTCCTTTTTCATGCGGCGCCAGTTGTAGATGGGGTTGCCCCACAGCTGCCCGTCCTCGGAAAAATAATCCGGCGGGACGCCCGCCACCAGGATGGGCCTGCGGTCTTTGTCGAAGAGGAAATTTTGCGGGTTGGCCCAGGTATCGGCCGAATCCTCCGCCACATAGATCGGCATGTCGCCGAACAGCAGTATGCCCTTTTCATGGGCGTACGCTTTCAGGCTGTTCCACTGCCGGTCGAACAGGTACTGGAGGAACCGGTGATAACCGATCCTGTCGGCCAGCTCTTTTTCCGCTTTTTTAAGGGCGTTTTTCCGGCGCAGGCGGTACTCGTCCGGCCAGGTCATCCAGGACCGGAGATCGAATTTTTCTTTCAGGGCGGCATAGACGCAGTAGTCATGCAGCCAGGGCTGTTCCTTCTCGAAAGCGTCGAGCTTTTCGCTCAGCTTGTCGCGGCTCTTGTTCCAGGCGGCCTCGAGCATTTTCCGCTTGACAGGCATCAGGGCCTGGAAATCCACCTTATCGCTGTCGGGCAGCTCCACCACGTCCGCTTTGTCCAGGAGGCCTTCACGCACCAGGGTGGGGATGTCGATCATAAGGGGATTGCCGGCGAAAGTGGATGTGCTCTGGTAGGGCGATTCGCCGTAACCGGTGGGGCCCACCGGCAGCATCTGCCATATGCTC
>CACZOZ010000309.1:0-3942 GCA_902782865.1 uncultured Eubacteriales bacterium | reverse complement strand
TTCTTCCCCGGCTCCGTGTCCCCGGCGCGGATCTTTTCCAGGCGGCGCATCACCCGGTTGCGGTTTTTGCCGTCCCCGTCCCAGGTCGGCTCGATCTTGAGCAGCATCTCATACAGCCGGGGCGTGTCGAAGGTCTCCAGCTCCGCCCGATACTCCAGGTCCGGCTTTTTGTCCGACAGGCTGTAGCCCTCGGCCACGGCGTCCACGTACAGGCCCGTGCCCCCGCACAGGATGGGGACGCGGCCTTTTTTATTGATGCGGTCCACGGCCTCATAGGCCATGGGCTGGTAATCCGCCAGGGAAAAGAACTGCCCGGGGTCGGTCACGTCTATGAGGTGATGGGGGATGCCCCCGGCCTCCTCCGGGGTGATCTTGCCCGTGCCCAGGTCCAGCCCCCGGTACACCTGCCGGGAATCGGCGGATACCACCTCGCCCCCCAGCTTTTCGGCCAGGGCGACGGCCAGGTCGCTCTTCCCGGACGCGGTGGTCCCCTCGATCACGATCAGCTTCTCCATGCCGCTTTACCTCCTCGCTGTCACTGCCCGATGGTATCAAATGCCTTCGTTTTCGTCAATAGCCGGGTTCGCGCCGTCTGGCGCCGGCGCTGGCACGGGCTGGTACTGCGTACCCCCCGTGTGCCCCCCGCTCAAATGCCTCATTCACTTGCAGACTCCAGGCTGGGATCTCTGGCGAGATCCCGCAGGTGGAGCTGCCGCGTTCTTTCGGCATTTGTTCTGTAGAAATTCAGCGGGCGCTGAATTTCTCGAAAATCACCGGAAGGCCGCTGATTTTCGATCATATGCCGCTGCGGCGGCAGAAGAAGGCTGGACCTGCGTACCCTGTGTGTCCCCGCTCAGATGCTTCAGCCACTCGCGGGCTTCGGTATGGGATCTCTGGGGCGATACCGGATATTTCTGCGCGGAACTGTTTTTCGCTTTCATCGCGCCGTCAACAGCGGCCGCGGAAGATAAAACCGTATGGACATTTGTCTGTCAGACAGGGTATAATCGGTACGGACCCATGTCACCACGTTCGGGACGAATACGGAGGGGTTATGGATTTCTTCGATATACTCACATTGATCGGCGGGTTGTGCCTGTTCCTGTTCGGCATGAACATCATGAGCCAGACGCTCCGCCTCAAGGCCGGCAACAAGCTGGACGGGCTGCTCAACCGGCTCACCACCCAGCGGTGGAAGGCCATCGGCATCGGTTTCGTGGCCACGGCGCTCATGCAGTCCTCCTCGGCTACCAGCGTGCTGGTGGTGTCCTTCGTGAACTCCGCGCTGATGAACCTCAACCAGGCCATCAACGTGATGGTGGGTGCCAACGTGGGCGCCACGGTCACCCCGTGGCTGCTGTCGCTCAGCGGCATCTCCAGCGCCAACATGTTCCTGCAGCTGCTCAAGCCCTCGTCCTTCACGCCCATCCTGGCGCTGATCGGCGTGATCTTCTATATGTTCTCCAAAAAGCCCGGCCGCAAGGACATGGGCACCATCCTGCTGGGCTTCGCCACGCTGATGTACGGCATGGAGATCATGTCCGGCTCCGTGACGGGCCTGAGGAACGATCCGGACTTCCATCAGCTGCTGCTGGTGTTCGAGAACCCCATCCTGGGCGTGCTGGCGGGCCTCGTGATGACCCTGATCGTCCAGAGCTCCTCGGCCTCCATCGGTATCCTGCAGGCCCTGAGCGCCACGGGCCAGATCTCCGTGGGCGCGGCGGTGCCCCTTCTGATGGGCGCCAATATCGGCACCTGCATCACCGCGGTGCTCTCCAGCGTGGGCGGCACCCGCAACGGCAAGCGCGTGGCCATCGCCCACGTGGCCTTCAACGTGATCGGCACGGTGGTGTTCCTGGCGGTCTTCTGGGCCTGGAAAGCCCTGACGGGCCCCGCCTGGCTGGCGGATCCCGTATCCGCCTGGAGCATCGCCATGATCAACATGGTGTTCAAAGTGCTGTGCATGCTCCTGTTCCTGCCCTTCCCGGATCTGCTGGAGCGTTTGGCCTATAAGATCATCCCCCACGGGGCCGTGCCCGAGAAGGCCATCGAGCTGGACGACCATCTTCTGGCCACGCCGCCCCTGGCCCTGGAGCGCTGCGCGCAGCTGACCAGCGAGATGGCGGAGACCGCTTTCCAGGCCATGGAGGACGCGATCTTCTGCCTGTGGAACGGGGACGACGCCCTGGCGTCGAGCATCCGCGAGGCGGAGGAACGCACCGATCACTACGAGGACGAGCTGGGCAGCTACCTGGTCAAGGTGAGCGCCGCGAACCTGACGGTGCGGGAAGGCCATACGGCCACGAAGCTCCTGAAGCTCCTGGGAGACTTTGAGCGCATCGCCGACCACGCCCTGAACATCGTGGACTCCCGGGAGGAGATCCAGGAAAAGGGCATCACCTTCACCGGGGAAGCCCATGAGGAACTGTCCACCATGTTCAACGCCACCCGCGAGATCCTGAGGATCACGGGCGATGCCTACCGCAAGAACGATATCAACGCGGCCATGGACGTGGAGCCCCTGGAGCAG
This sequence comes from uncultured Eubacteriales bacterium, assembly GCA_902782865.1. Classification (GTDB taxonomy): domain Bacteria; phylum Bacillota; class Clostridia; order Christensenellales; family Aristaeellaceae; genus RUG756. Next base: position 1,412 of record CACZOZ010000309.1, on the reverse strand, counting down.
GTGATCGACGAGCTGAAGGAGACGCTGCGCACCCATCACATCCTGCGCATGCAGAAGGGCTCGTGCTCCATCGAGGCGGGCTTTGTGTGGAGCGACCTTTTGACCAATCTGGAGCGGGTGTCGGACCACTGCTCCAACGTGGCGGGCTGCGTGATGGACGACGTGGCGGACGACCTCAACCTGCACGAGACCGTGAGGGCTTTCCGCTCCGGTGAGAACGGCGATTACCGCAAAAAGTATCTGGAGTATAAGGAAAAATACGCCGTGGCGTGAGGGCCGGGCGGCGTAAAGGCCGCTGACAGCTTCTGATAAATACAAAATCAGTACCAAATCGTGTGTACAACTCCGGTGCGGATGATTATAATGTTGCAGGCTCCGAAGGGAGCGATAAGAGAAAGAGAGGAGACCCTGCTAATGAAAAAACTTGCGTGTCTCGTACTGGCGCTGTGCCTGGTCATGTCGGTGTCCCTGGCCGAGGAAGCGGCGGAGCTGACCTGGGATATGTTCGCGCCCATCCTGGAAGCGGGCAATGTGACCGGGCAGTTCTATGCCTTTGATGAGGTCAACGTGCTGATCTGGCTTCCCGACGGTATGGATCCCGTGGAACTGACCGACGAGGACAAGGCCGAGGGCTATATCGGCTATTTCGCGCCTGAGGACGATTCCGCCGCCGTTTCCATCATGTATGTCGACATAGACGGCGCGTCCCTGGAGGAGTATGCCGCGTACCTGGCCAATGAAGCCGACGTCACAGAGGTGGAGCTTGGCACCGTCAACGGGCTGCCCTGCGTGAGCTACAAGCTGCCCGAGCAGGACAGCGTGTGCGTCACCTTCACCACCGAAGCCGGCTACGCGCTGGAAGTGACCTGCTATCCCTTCTCTGTGGAGAACGCCGAGCTGGTGTGGGGCGCGGTGATCGCTTCCATCCAGGCCGCGGAATAAACGGGGCCTGACAGCCCGAACACCGGGCGAAAGAGACAACGGGCGGGAGGACCTGCCCGTTGTTTTATTTTCTGCTGTTCCTTCATTTCGACCCGGACCGTTATCGTAAAGACCGATAAGCGCACCGGCGGTATCCCGCCGGGCCGCATCATAAACGCATACAGGATGCCGCACGAGCACGGCCGGTCATTGGCTCAGGGCCGACACAAGGCCGACGCCGGGCCGACAGTCGCACGATGTGTCGACCCTGTCGGATGCCTTGTATATCAACGGGTACGGGCATCAGGGCCGACAGGGTCGACACTTCTGCAGCCTTTTACCGACCATATACATTCCGGCCGCGGCTCACGATGCCGAATGATCATTATACAGTTTTATACAATAGTGTCGGCCCTGTCGGCCCGAACCCTTAAAAAGCCTTGTGCCGTAAGGGCTGAAGCCGGGTCGACACATCAAAAAAGTGTCGGCCC
>CACZOZ010000308.1:0-2242 GCA_902782865.1 uncultured Eubacteriales bacterium | reverse complement strand
GCGTCCTGCTTTTCCTTGCGCCGGATGAGGTCCGCGCCGGAGAGCATGTTGCTCCACTGGTCGTCCCCGCCCATCTGCAGGCGGCAGCCGTAGCGCTGGAACAGCTCCAGGAAGTCGTAGCTCTGCATCAGCATGTAGTTGAACTCCAGGAAGGTCAATCCCCGCTCCAGGCGCTGCTTGTAGCACTCCGCCGCCAGCATGCGGTTCACGGAGAACAGGGCGCCGATGTCCCGGATGAAGTCCACGTAATTGAGCTTGAGCAGCCAGTCCGCGTTGTTCACGATGCGGGCCTTGCCCTCGCCGAACTCGATGAAATGCTCCATCTGCTTTTTGATGCAGTCCACGTTATGGGCGATCGTTTCCGCCGAGAGCATTTTGCGCATGTCGGTCTTGCCGCTGGGGTCGCCGATCATGGCCGTGCCGCCGCCCACCAGGGCGATCGGGATGTGCCCGGCCCGCTGCATGTGGGCCATGGCGATGATCGGGATGAAGTGCCCGAAATGCAGGCTGTCCGCCGTGGGATCGAACCCCACGTAGAACACCGTGGGCTCTTTGTCCAGCTGCTTGTAAAGGTCCTCCTCGAAAGTGATCTGCGCCAGGAAGCCCCGTTCGTTCAAAGTGTCCAGTACGTTCGCCATAAGTCTTTGATCCTCCTATCGTTATCACAGCGCCGTTTTGATCGCGTCGGCGAGTTTTTGCATGCCCAGGGAGATCTCTTCCACCGAGGGCATGGAGAAATTGAGCCTCAGCGTGTTATCATGACCGCCTTCGGCGTAGAAATGGGTCCCCGGCACGTAGGCCACGCCCCGGTCCACCGCCGTCTGCAGAAGCGCGGTCGCGTCCAGCCCTTCCCTGAGGGCGGCAAACACGAAAAGTCCGCCCTCGGGCCGGGTATATGTCCCGATCCCCGGCAGCTTCTCAAGGCCCGCGAGCATGGCATTCAGCCGCGCCCGGTAGCCGTCGCAGAGCATCTTCACATGCCCGGGCAGTTTCCCGGAGCGCAGGTACTCGTCCACGACCGCCTGGTTGAGGAGGGCCGTGTGCACGTCCGAGGACTGCTTGCCCACGGTGCACTTGCGCAGGAGCTCCCTGTCCGCGTTGAGGAAGCCCACCCTCAGGCCCGGGGAGATCACCTTGGAAAAGCTGCCCATCAGGGCCACATAGCCGCTTTGATCGAAGCTCTTGATGCTGGGCAGGGCTTCCCCGGAATACCTCAGATCCCGGTAGGGGTCATCCTCCGCCACCACCACGCGGTACTTTTCCGCCAGGGCCGCCAGGCGTTTGCGCCGCTCCAGGGAGAGGGTGCGCCCGGTGGGGTTCTGGAAGGTGGGGATCACATAGATCATCTTGGGATGCTCTTTTTTGAGCACCTCCTCCAGGGCGTCCATGTCCATGCCCTCCTCATCCGAGGGCACGGGCAGGAGCTCCGCCTGGTACAGCCGGATGCACTGCATGTTCCCCAGGAACGTGGGATCCTCCACCACTACCTTGTCCCCGGGATCGATCAGGGCCTTGCACATCAGGTCCATGGCCTGGGTGGACCCGGTCACCGGCAGGATCTCGTCCGCCGCCGCGTCCACATCGAACTGGCTTTTAATGTACGCCGTCAGGGACTCCTTCAAGGGGCCGTAGCCCTCGGTGGCGCCGTACTGCAGAAGCGTGCGGCCCTTTTCCCTGAGAAGGCGCTCCGCGATGGGCGCCAGCTCCTCCCCGTTCAGATACTCCGGATTGGGATTGCCCCCCGCGAAGGAGATCATGCCCGGCACCGCCAGGAGCTTGAAGATCTCACGGATGGCCGAGCCGCTCACCCCGTCAAAGCGGGACGCGAACAAGAACCTGGAGCTCATGCTTAAAACCCTCCTTCAAAAAGAAAACCGCCTTCCCGTTCCCGGGAAGGCGTCGATAACGCGGTACCACTTCCGTTCGGCGGGTCGTCCCCGCCCTTAAGCGCGCTGTATCCGGCGCACCGGCGGCGCCTACCCAGTCTAATGACCGACCTTCAGCGCCGTGCTCCGGGACGTATTCAGCCCTGCCCGCCCTGCCGCCTCGCACCGCCCGGCGGCTCTCTGAAAGGGATGGAACAGGCTTACTTGCTCCCATCATCGCAACATGGGGCATTATAGCCGATAGAGAGCAGAAAAGTCAACACCCAACAGATCACGCTTACACTGCGTGTGGCTGGTACGATCAGCTGATGGCATGAATTGCGTTGACACGCATGATTTGCCGCACCGATGGCGGC
>CACZOZ010000307.1:0-3722 GCA_902782865.1 uncultured Eubacteriales bacterium | reverse complement strand
GACAAGGTCTACCTGCGCTCCCAGGCCTCCACCGCCTCCGACCCCCTGGGCCAGATCCCCTCCAAGGGCGCCGTGCTCCAGATGCGGGGCGAGCCCGTCACCGGCGCCGGGAACATCCTGTGGTACCCCGTGGTGTACCGAAAGATGAACGGCTTCGTGCACGGCAGCTTTTCCCAGCGGCTCAGCGACTGGCAGGCCGACATCTACAAGAAGACCGGCATCGTGCCCACGCCCTCGCCCGTGCCCACCGATATCACCCCGCCCCCCGTCGTGACCGTGACGCCCACCGTGACCGCGGCGCCCACCGAGACGCCCTCCGGCCACATCATGATCACCGCCAACAAGGTGTTCGTGCGTTCCGGCCCCGGCACCAACTACGCGCCCATCCGCAACAACACCCAGGTGAATTCCGGGGAGGTGTTCGCCTATTCCGACACCGTCAGGAACGGCAACGTGACCTGGTACCATATCCAGTATACCCAGACCATCGATGCCTATATCCACGGGGACTTTGCCCGCGTGATGACCCCCTCCGAGTATGACGACTGGATCCACCGCCATGCCACCCCGACCCCCACGCCCATCGTGACGCCCACCCCCACGCCCACGCCGGCGCCGCACACCGATCCGCCGACCACCGCGCCGGGGCCCACGACCCCCGTCCCGACGACCCTGCCCGGGTTTGAAGACCTGACGCTGGGCTCCACCGGCGATAATGTCACCGCGGTCCAGAGAAAGCTGGCCGACCGGGGCTATCTCACGGCGGGTGACATCACCGGCGTGTACCTGTCCTCCACGATGAACGCCGTGATCCAGTTCCAGCGCGTCAAGGGCCTGCCGGAGACCGGTGTGGTGAACCTGGTCACCTGGAACGCCCTGATGGCCGACGACGGCAAGACGCCCTACTACGTGGACGGCTCTTCCGTCAGGGTGGAGCTCAACCCCGTGGAGATGGTGGACTGGTACACCGGCGATATCCAGTCCGCATGGGCCGTGGGGACCACCGCCATCATCACTGACGTGTATACGGGCATCTCCTACAGGGCCCGCCGCTGGAGCGGCGGCGCTCACGCGGACGTGGAGCCCCTCACCAGCGCGGATACCGCCGCCATCTGCAAGATCTTCGGCGTATCCACCGCCCAGGACATCTCCGACCGGCAGAACGCGCTCCAGTCCTGGCGGCGCCGCCCGGTGTGGGTCACCATCGGAGACCGCACCTTCGCCGGCTCCGTCTACGGCGTGCCCCATAACTATCCCGACGGCGATACCATCCCGGACAACAACTACAACGGCCAGTTCTGCGTGCACTTCGTCAATTCCATGACCCACGGCAACGCGAACAACCCAGCCCACGTGGACTATGATACCGCCCAGAACGGGTACTTCGGGCACCAGAGCGCCATCAAGTACGCCTACAACAATTCCATCAGCGGCAAGAAATGATCCTGTGATCTTTCGGGATCTCTCAGCCGGGGCGAAAGCCCCGGCTGAGTTCATAATTGACACATCTCCCCCGCGGGATTAAAATGCATTTGTCCTGAAAAATCAGGCGCATAGAAAGGAAGACGAACATGATGAAGACCACCGTGAAGATCGAAGGCATGATGTGTCCGCGCTGCGCGGCCCGGGTCAAAAAGGCCCTGGAAGCCCTGGAGGGCGTGACGGAAGCCGCCGTGAGCCATGAGAGCGGCACCGCCGTGATCAGCGCCGACCGCGATATCGCCGCGGATACCCTCAAAGACACCGTTCAGAACGCCGGTTATACCTTTATCGGCGTTCAGGCATAAAGGAGCCGGATCGCTATGCGGCAGAGAATGACCCTGCAGCGGCCCGACAGGAACGGCCCCTGCTGGTGCGGCAGCGGCATAAAATACAAGCACTGCCATCAGCCTGTCGAGGACAGGATCCTGGCCTATCAGCTCCGGGGATATGAGGTGCCCACCCGCAAGCTGCTCAAGACCCCGGCGGACGTGGAAGGCATCAAAAAGAGCGCCGCGATCAATATGGCCGCCCTGGACGCGGTGGCCGAAAAGATCCGCGCCGGCATGAGCACCGAGGAGATCAACACCATCGTGAACGACGTGACCTACGGGATGGGCGGCATCCCCGCCGACCTGAACTACCAGGGGTATCCCAAGTCCGTCTGCACATCGGTGAACGAGCAGGTGTGCCACGGCATCCCGGCCCCGGACGTGATCCTCAGGGAAGGGGACATCATCAACGTGGACTGCTCCACCATCCTGGACGGTTATTTTTCCGACTCGTCCCGGATGTTCATCATCGGCCAGACCACGCCCGAAAAAGAAGCTCTGGTCCGGATCGCCAAGGAGTGCATGGAGGAAGGCCTCAAGCAGGTCATCCCCTGGCACACCCTGGGGAACATGGGCAGCGCCGTGAACCGCCACGCCAAAGAGAACGGCTGCACCATCGTGCGCGAGATCGGCGGCCACGGCTGCGGCAACGCCTTCCATGAGGACCCCTGGGTGAGCTACGTGAGCTCCCCCGGCACGGAGATGCTGATGGTGCCCGGCATGGTGTTCACCATCGAGCCCATGGTCAACCTGGGCAAGGCCGCCATCCGGGAGGACAAAAAGAACGGCTGGACCATCTATACCGCCGACGGCATGCCCTCCGCCCAGTGGGAGATCGAGGTGCTGGTCACCGAGACCGGGCACGAGGTGCTGTGCTGGTAACAGCCGGAAACGAAAGGAGGCCCGTATGGAAGAGATCCTGGTCCGCTATCACGCGGATATCCCCGCCATCAAAAAGACCCGCGTCGGGGACTGGATCGACCTGTACGCCGCGGAGGACGTGACGCTGAACAGGGGCGAATGGAAGCCCGTTTCCCTGGGGGTCAGCATGCGCCTGCCCGCGGGCTACGAGGCCCATGTGGCCCCCCGCTCCAGCACGTACAAGACCTGGGGGATCATCGCCGCCAATTCCGTGGGCGTGATCGATGAGAGCTACTGCGGGGACGGGGACATCTGGTTTTTCCCCGTCATCGCCCTGCGGGACACCCGGATCCGAAAAGGCGACAGGATCTGCCAGTTCCGCCTGATGAAAAAAATGCCCGATGTGTCCATCACGGCCGTCCCTCATCTGGACGCCCCCGACCGGGGCGGGCTCGGCTCCACGGGCACACGATAATACACGAAAGGGATTTAAAAAATGCATACTGTAAGAAACATCAGTGACGCCGTCAGATACGTGGGCTGCAGCGACCGGAGACTGAAACTGTTCGAGAACGTCTACCCCGTTCCCCAGGGGATGAGCTATAACGCCTACGTGATCCTGGATCGGGAGACCGCCCTGATGGACACGGCCGACCAGGCCGTATCCGAGGCGTTCATGGACAACCTGACCGCCGCTCTCGGCGGCCGGACACTGGACCATCTGATCATCCACCACATGGAGCCGGATCACGGCGCCAACGTGAAAAACGTGGTCAGGGCCTACCCGAACGTGAAGATCCACTGCACGGCGGGCGCCGTCAGGATGCTGCAGCAGTTCGCCGGGGCGGACATCGCCAAAGCCGCGGTGCCCGTCAAGGAAAAGGACACGCTCTGCCTCGGAGAGCATACCCTCACCTTCCTGACCGCGCCCATGGTCCACTGGCCGGAGGTCATGGTCAGTTTCGAGGAAAAGGAAGGCATGCTCTTCTCCGCGGACGCCTTCGGCACCTTCGGCGCCCTGGGCGGCAGCCTGTGGGCGGACCGGGTGGG
>CACZOZ010000306.1:0-5060 GCA_902782865.1 uncultured Eubacteriales bacterium | reverse complement strand
GTCCCCCGTAGCGGTGATCTGCTTGATGTTCGCCTGGCTGGCCTTGAAATTGTCCCTCAGGGGCGTGGTGCCGCCGGTCCAGCCCTCGCCGTAGATCAGGGCCTTGGGATCCACCGCGTGCACGGCCTCCTCCACCGCCTGCATGGTCTGGACATCATGGAGGGCCATCAGATCGAACCGGAAGCCGTCCAAACGGTACTCCTCGGCCCAGTAGCGCACGGAATCCACGATGTATTTGCGGCACATGACCCGATTGGAGGCGGTCTCGTTGCCGCAGCCGCTGCCGTTGGCCGCCGTGCCGTCGCCGTTGAAGCGGTAGTAGTAATAGGGCACGATCCGGTTCAGATTGGAGTCCAGCGCATAGGTGTGGTTGTAGACCACATCCATCACCACGGCCAGGCCGTTCTCATGCAGGGCCTGCACCATCTGCTTGAACTCCCGGACGCGTGTCTCGCCGTGATACGGGTCCGTGGAATAGCTGCCCTCGGGGGCGTTGTAGTTCTTGGGATCGTAGCCCCAGTTGAATTGGGCGCCGGCGCCCGTCTCATCCACCGTGGCGTAGTCATACACAGGCTGCAGATGGATATGGGTGACGCCCAGATCCTTCAGGTAATCCACCCCGGCGGGAAGGCCGGAGGCGTTCTTAAGGCCGGTCTCGGTGAAGGCCAGGTATTTCCCGGGATACTGTGAGCCCTTGAGGCGGTTGGAGAAATCCCGCACGTGGACCTCCCAGATCACCGCGTCCTCGTAGGAGGCGATGCCGGAATCGAATGCTTCATCCCGGAAGCCCTCGGGATCGGTGGCTCTCAGATCGATGACCATGCCCCGGTCGCCGTTGACGCCCACCGCGCGGGCGTAGGGGTCCACCGCTTCCTGGGTGCCGTAGGCCGTGGTGACGGAATAGGTGTAGTAGGTACCGTGGCCGCAGGCGGCCTCCGCCTGCCATACGCCCTTGTCCGCCCGTTCCATGGGCAGTGTCTCATAAGCCCCGGCGCCGTCGCCGCTCTCAAACAGATTGAGCGTCACGGCGGAAGCCGTGGGCGCCCACACCTTGAACACCGTTTTATCCCCGATGATCACCGCGCCCAGGTCGTCCCCGTCGTAGGTATAGCGGGAGACGAAATCCGGGCTGTCGAACAGATCCGTGGGCACGGCCGCGGCCTGCCCGAAACCTTCGATCTCCACGGTGTAGATCTTCGCCGGGTCCATCTCCTCCTCCAGAGTGATCACGCCGGTGATCACCTCATTGTTGAGGCTGGAGAGGCTCGCCACCCTGATGCGCTGCCCGTCCAGATACACCTTCACCATATCCAGGTCCGTGATCCTCACGGCCGGGCTGATGAAGTAGCGGATCTGGTTTGGCGCGACGATGCCCGCCATCTGGAAGACCCGGATGGGCAGGAGGGTCACGCCCCCGTCCGGGCTGGTGTACTGCATGCCGTCCTCCGGCTGCAGGTAAATCTCCGTACGCGCGCTCGTCATGACGGCGAAGCGGTCATCCTGATAATCCTTCGTCGCGCTGCCCCAGGAGCTGCCGCCGGGCGCGGAGCAGTCCTTCCGGACGATAAATCCCACTTCCTGCACGTCTTCAGGCACCTCCACCGTACATTTCACGCCGTAATCGCAGGGCTCGAACAGATGTCCGCTGCCGTCCTTCCCCGGATACCATATCCACACGTCGCATTTGTCGTAATCCGTGTCCGGGCTGGTCCAGTAAAGCGTCAGGGTCCTCGCGCTCCCCTGAGCGAAGGCCGGCGCGAGGCCGGGCAGCATCAGGGCCAGCACCAGAAGGACCGCCAGGAGTTTTCCGCCTTTTTTAAGCATGTTCACACGCTCCTTTCCCATGATGGTATCCCATTTTGGACCGGCGCCGCCGGTCATCACCACTTGTTGCGCACCTTCTCGGCAAAGCCTGTCAGGCCCCTGATGTTGAGCCTGACGCCGTCATCCAGCACCGCCGTGCCCGTGAACCGGCCGAAGACCTGGTGCTGTTTGGAGCAGATGATCTTCAGGTCGATATCCGCGCTGCGGTCCAGGATGGGCTCGAAGTCCATCTCGAAGCGCCCATCATCGCTGGTGAACCGCCAGGGCGCGAGGTAGACCTCCCGGCCGTCCTTCTCCGGGATATGGAAAGTGACCCGGCTGAGCTTGTGGACACGGCCTTTATAAATGAGCACGTTCTCGGTGGCGGCGGAAGTGTCCCCGAAGCCGTAACCGATATTGAAACCGAAGGGCACGCCGTCCACAAGCCCCGACGCGGAGCCCCAGTACCAGGTGTTGTCGTAGGTCCACACGCCCCGGCCCCAGTCCAGCACGGCGAAGGCCCGGTCCGGTTCGCAGACATAGGACCGGTCACCGCATTGGATGAAGCCGCTCGCGCGCATGCAGTTGATCTTCTGATTGTAGTAAAAGGCCCTGGGCGCGTCCAAAAAGGGCGTGACGATGACCATGGACTCCTCCGGCGCGTCCGAAAGCCTGATATCGAAGCTCACGGGCTTCCCGCCGGCGAGATCCGCCATGCGGCCGCACAGTCTCCTGGTGACGCCGTCGTTCTCAAAGGCGATGGAGTATCCCTTTCCCCGGACGCGGACATCCCCCGAGGCGCTGGTGGGGGGCAGGTCCCGCTTCGAGAACGGGGGCAGGTACATTTTGGATGTCGTCTGCTGGGAATTGCTTTCAAAGTCTATCAGGGAGATCGAGTCCATGGTCATATACCCGTTGTGGGCCACGGTGAGGGCGAAAGCGAACTGATCCGAGCAGACGCAGTAATAATCCCACTCCTTGAGCCTCAGCCGGGAAGCCTTCACCCGGGAGCGGTCATAAGTCCGGATAAGGGACGTAGCGTAGCCCGTCTCGATCAGGCGGCCCGACTCATCATGGAGGGGGCCCGGCTCGGTGATGCGGCGCTGCATATGAGTGCCTCCTTGACATGGGATATCGCGCAAACATTTGTTGGAACTTATTATACGCCGGAGCGGCCCGGAACTCAAGTATCCGGCCGCATGGAATTGTGTTTTCATTCAGTTTCGGGTATAATCATCAGGCGGGACGACGAAAAAAATTCCGATCATGACGCTCACAAAGCGCAAGGAGGAAATATGCCGATCACAGGTGCGTTCATGGTGCCCCATCCGCCCCTCATCGTGCCCGAAGTGGGCCGGGGCGGCGAAAAGCAGATAGAAAAAACGATCCGCGCCTACGAGCGCGCGGCGCAGGAGATCGCCGCACTGAAGCCGGAAACGATCATCGTGACCAGCCCTCACGCGGTGATGTACGCCGACTGGTTCCACATCTCCCCGGGCAGCGGAGCCGAGGGCGACCTTTCCGCCTTCGGCGCGCCCCGGGTCTCTTTCAGGGAAACGTATGACACCGAGCTGGTCCATATGATCGCGGACCTGGCCGGAGAGAGGGGCTTCCCCGCGGGCACCGAGGGAGAACGGGACCGGAAGCTGGATCACGGCACCATGGTGCCCCTGTGGTTCATCGAAAAATACATCCGGGACTTCAAGCTGGTGCGCATCGGGCTGTCCGGGCTGCCGCTGACGGACCACTACGCCCTGGGGCAGCTGATACAGGAAGCGGTGGAAAGGACCGGGCGCCGGGCGGTGTTCGTGGCCAGCGGGGACCTGAGCCACAAGCTGCAGCCCTACGGCCCCTACGGCTTTATAAAAGAGGGCCCGGAATACGACGCCAGGATCATGGACGTTTCTTCCCGGGCCGCTTTCGGGGAGATGCTCCGCTTTGACGAGAGCTTCTGCGACAAAGCGGCGGAGTGCGGGCACCGGTCCTTCGTGATCATGGCCGGCGCCCTGGACGGAAGGGAAGCGGAAGCGGAGGTTTACTCCCATGAGGACGTGACCGGCGTGGGGTACGGCATCTGCGCCTTCCGGCCGGGGAACAGGTCCCGGGACAGGGAATTCCTGAGGCTTTATCAGGAGGAGGAGCGCAGGGAGCTGGATGACCGGCGGCGGCGCGAGGACCCCTGGGCGCGCCTGGCCCGGGAGACCGTGGAAATGATCGTGAAGGAAGGAAAAACGCCCCGGGTGCCGGAATGGGTCCCCGATGAGATGAGGGATACCCGGGCCGGGACCTTCGTGTCCATCCACAAGTTCGGCCGCCTGAGGGGCTGCATCGGCACGTTCCTGCCCACAAGGGAAAACGTGGCCGCCGAGATCATCGCCAACGCCGTGAGCGCGGCGCAAGTCGATCCGCGGTTCGAACCCATCGCGCCGGAAGAGGTCGACTGGTTGGAGATCAGCGTGGACGTGCTCTCAAAGCCGGAAAAGATCGAAAGCGAAGAGGAGCTGGACGTGAAAAAGTACGGCGTCATCGTGACAAAAGGGAACAGGCGGGGCCTGCTGCTGCCGGACCTTGACGGCGTGGACACGGTGAAGGACCAGATCGCCATCGCCCGGCGCAAGGCCGGCATCGGCCCCGGGGAGAAAGTATCCCTGGAACGGTTCGAAGTGACGCGGCACCGCTGACTTGAGGGAGGGACGCAGCATGGCGGTATGCGCGGTGTGCTTCAGGCACTGTGACCTCAAAAACGGACAGATAGGCGCCTGCGCGGCCAGGCGGGAAAAGGACGGGGCCGTGGTGCCCGTGTATTACGGGAGGATATCCTCCCTGGCCCTGGATCCCATCGAAAAAAAGCCCCTCGCGCGCTTCCATCCCGGCAGCCTGATCCTGTCCGCGGGCAGCCTGGGGTGCGATCTGAAGTGCCCCTTCTGCCAGAACCACGGTATCGCCCAGCCGGGGCCCGGGGGGACGTTCCGTTCGGACACGGAGGACATGTCCCCCGCGCAGCTGGCGGACCTGGCCGACAGGCTCCGGCCGCGGGGCAATATCGGGATCGCCTTCACCTACAACGAGCCCCTGGTGAACTGGGAATACGTACGGGACACGGCGGAAAAAGCCCGCGAAAAAGGGCTCAAATGCGTACTGGTGACCAACGGGACCGCGTCCCTGACGGTGCTTGAGGCCCTGGCCCCTTATATCGACGCCATGAACATCGACCTGAAGGGCTTCACGGAAAGGTACTACCGGGAGGTGCTCAAAGG
>CACZOZ010000305.1:0-4495 GCA_902782865.1 uncultured Eubacteriales bacterium | reverse complement strand
CCTGCTTTTTCCCACATCCTCCGCACGGTGAATAAACACGAACCTGATCAGGATCAGATGTTGTCATCGCCGGCTGCGGCGGCAAGCTTCTTGTTTCTCAGGATCCTTTGAATACTTTTTCTGGACAAAGAAAAACGGCGGGATAGTTCTTCTTCGCTTATTCCTTCCTGCCAGACCTGAAAGATCCTTTCATTGCGTTCACGAAAGAATTCTTTAGTGGATGTTCCGCTTCCCCATGTCTGTTTTTCTTTTTTGGGGATATAGATGATCTGTCCGTCTACATATTGCTGAATCGCTTCTAATAATTCCCTGGGTAGGATCTCATCTGCCCGAATATAGCTCATACGCTCCTCCTAATGGTTTTAGGATTCGTCTGAGCTTATGATTCAATTATCAAGATTTAAGCTCAGACTACTGAGCGATCACATACCTTCTGGTCATAAAGAATATGCTCCTTTCTTCAGATTATCGCACAAATCCAAATATATTATCCAGTACGGACTGATCTGTTTCAACCTCAAGCATATTTATATCAAAACTTGCGCCATATCATCCCGCCCTACGATCTCATAAAGACTCCAAGGCTTTCACCGGCCATCTCCGGCACTCCTTCGATCACGCCTGTCCCGGCGGTGATCAGGATCAAATATACCTCCATTACGATCAGGATCGCCATGGAATTCCGGGTATACTGCACAAAGGTGAAGATGATGCAGCCAAAGACAATCCGGAAGGTCAGAAAGTTTGCGGATATGACCCGAATCGACGCCTTATGCGGCCCATGAGCTGTCAAGTCGATCTATCGGGGCACCGGATAAAAGCAGCGGAAAACGCCTCCGAAGCATCCATATCTGCCATGATCTGACAGGGTTCATCCCACTGAGTGAATTGGTGGAACAGGAAATGGCATGACCTGAAGATCATGCCATTCCTGAAAACTATAAAACCTTCTTACGATGGGCGGCCGAAGGAGCGTTTTTTGTGATGGAGCTTCATCCCAGGAGCATTCTGTCATTGGTCAGATCCCTGCCGTTAAGGGCTTTGAAACGTTCGGTCAGATCATTCACGGTCAGATGTGACCGTTCCTCCCCTTCCACATCCAGGATGATCCGTCCGCGGTCCATCATCAGCGTGCGGTTCCCAAGATCCAGGGCGGACTGCATGTTGTGGGTGATCATCATACAGGTGATCCTGTTTTCTTCCACGATGCTCCTGGTCAGGTTCAGCACCTTATCGGCCGTACCGGGATCGAGCGCCGCCGTATGCTCGTCCAGAAGCAGCAGTTCCGGCAGATGATAGGTGGCCATCAGAAGGGTCAGCGCCTGCCTTTGGCCGCCGGAAAGGAGACCGACGACCTGGTGCATCCGGTCCTCCAGCCCCATCCCGAGAAGGCTCAGCCTGTCACGGAAATCATTCTTGTCCTTTTTGCTGACGCGGGAGAGCCACCCTCCGTTGCCCGCGGCCAGCGCCAGATTTTCCTCGATGCTCATATCAGGCGCCGTACCGCGCATGGGATCCTGAAAGAGCCTGCCGATCACACGGGCCCTGGTATGTTCAGGCACCAGGGTGATGTCTTTTCCCGAAAGCGTGATCGAACCTTTATCCACCAGAAAACTGCCGCAGACAGCGTTGAAAAGTGTCGATTTACCGGCTCCGTTCGCGCCGATGATACTGACAAAATCCCCCTTCCGGATATGAAGGGTGATATCATCCATGGCGGTCTTTTCATCCGGCGTGCCCGGATTGAATACTTTCGTCACATGATCGAATTTAAGCACGGGCCTGTCCTCCTCCCCTGCCGCCGCGGTTCATCCGCTTGAGCATCAGCGGAAGCTGCCGGCGAAGATAAGGGCCGGAAATGGCGATGACCACGATCGCGGAGGAAACAGCCTTCAGCATGAAGCCCGGCATGTTCATCCTCAGAGCCAGAGCGTAGACCAGCCTGAACAGGAAGGCTCCGATCACGACACCGACCGCCCTGAGAGGCACGGGCCGGTGCCTGCCGAAGAAGACGCCGCCGATCAGCAGGGAAGCCAAAGCCACCGTGACCATGCCTGTCCCCATGTTGATGTCATAGTTTTTCTGCTGCTGTGCCATCAGGCATCCGGAAAGCGCCGTCAGGGCGTTGGAGATGCACAGGCCGACCGTCGTGGTAAACGTAGGGTTGATGGACGACGAGCGCACCATGTCCGGGTTGCTGCCGGTCGCCCGGATCGCAAGGCCCAGTTTGGTCTTCAGGAACCAGCAGAGAAAAAGGACAGCCAGCGCCGTGATGACAGCGAGCACGATGAGCTTATACTGAGCGCTCACGGGCGTATCCTTCAGCCAGTCCTTCGCCATGGTGAATATCGTTACGGTCTTATTCATGCTCAGTGTGGGCTTATTCCCGGTGAAAGCAAGATTGACCGAATAAAGCGCGGTATTCACGACGATACCGGCCAGCAGGCTCTGCACCCCCATCCGCGTCTGCAGTGTCGCCACGATGAAACCGGATACCGCGCCGGCAGCCATAGCCGCCGGAAGAGACAGCACCGAATGGCCCGCCAGCGCGGTCATTGAGCCGATCACGGCTCCCAGAGTGAAGCTGCCGTCCGTTGACAGGTCGCACACGTTCAGCATGGAATAGCTCAGAAACAGCGCCAGAACTGTCAGGCTGTTGACCAGGCCCAATTCCAGCGCCGTCTGACCGATATCCAGGTATTTGATAAGATCCATTTCTTCCTCTTTCGACCGGGACCGGGGCACTTGCCCGGTCCCGGCAAAAACTCATACTTTATTTCACGTCATCAAAGGATTCGGCCGTGGTGATGGACTGGACAAACGTGCAGTACGGCGCGAACGCTTCGGCGAGCTTGTCATAATCGAACCCGAGCTTTTCGGCGGTCTCGATATTGATCGTCGCGGTACCGTTGTCGAATTTCATGATCGGCGTCGTGGCCGGATCCGCGCCGTCCAGCAGGATCGCCGCGATCATGTTGCCGGTCTCCCGGCCCAGGTTCGCGTAATCGACACCGAATCCCAGGAAAGCGCCGTTGAGCGCGAAGGAATCCGCGCCGCAGTAATGCGGGATCCCCGCGTCCGCCAGCGCCTCGTAGATGGACAGCTCGGCGGCCATGATGGTGTTGTCAGTCGGGGTGAACACAGCGTCCATCTCATCGGCGATGATGGAATCCACCGCCATGACCACCTCGGAGATATTGGTGCCGGTGTAGGCTTTGTAAGTCACGCCTTTCTGATCCAGCAGCGCCATCGCCTTCTCGATGGGCTCGGTGGAGGCGTCCTCACCGGGGTTGTACAAAAGGGCGATTTTGGACGCGTCGGGATCGGCGGCGAAGATCAGGTCGAACACCGCGTTGGTGTTCAGTTCGTCCGAGGTGCCCGTGATATTGGCGCCGGGCGCTTCTTCCGTGGCTACCAGCCCGGAACGCAGAGGATTGGACACCGCGGCAAAGACCACCGGGATACCGTTGTCCTCGGTCATCCCCTGCATGGTCATGGCGACCGGTGTCGCGATCGCGACCAGCAGATCCACGTCCTCGGCGATGAAGTTCTGGATGATCTGCATCATCACGCTGCTGTCCAGATTGCAGTTGTCCAGCAGGATCTCGATCTGAGCGTCACGCTCGGCAGCGATCTCGCCCAGGCGGGACTGG
Organism: uncultured Eubacteriales bacterium; assembly: GCA_902782865.1. Classification (GTDB taxonomy): domain Bacteria; phylum Bacillota; class Clostridia; order Christensenellales; family Aristaeellaceae; genus RUG756. Next base: position 842 of record CACZOZ010000305.1, on the reverse strand, counting down.
ATATTGGCGATGATCTGGTTGAGGGAAGCGTCGTCCACAAAGTTGCAGATACCGATCTTGAAACTGTTCTTTTCCTCCGCGGAAGCCATCACTGTGACGGAAGCCAACATGATCAGCGCCAGGATGATTGCAAAAACCTTTTTCATTGCGAATACCTTCCTTTCAGCAATTCATTTTGGGATCCATGGGTCGTTCAGCGCGCCATCCGCGGTACTTCTTTTCGCGATCCGGCCCGGCCGAAGCCTGTCGCAAAAAAGAAACGCCCCAACACACTGACTGTGTGCTGAGGCGGATGATCCGTGGTGCCACTCAGCTTTGCTCCGCTTCACGCGAAGCACGCTCATTCGCATACCCATGATATGCGTCGCATTGATAACGGATGCGATACCGTCGCTGCCTACTCGCTCACGGCTTTCGGAGCGCCCTCAGGAGCCCATTCATCTTCCGCCATGTACCGCCGTTCCACTGTCGGCGGCTCCCTGAAACACGCTTGATGAAGACTACTCTTCTCCCTCACTGGTTTATTAAAAAATAATGCCTTTTATCCTCTTTGTCAAGCCTGTGATTGTACTTCATTTGTTTTTCATAGAACCGTTTCATATGCCGATACGGTTTTTACAACTTGTTCACAGTGTGTTCACGATCATCGTGTATCATGCCGATGAGCGAAAGCTCACTCTCCCCCTTCTTCAGGCAGGCGCAGCGCGTCTGCCTGTTTTTTGTGCAAAACAGTAACTGAAGTATATCCGACATGAAAAAAAATACATTGTGTTTTTATCAAAATCATTATAAAATTAAATCTATGAATATCAGAAAAAGAAGGGGCGAGGAAGTATGGATAT
>CACZOZ010000304.1:0-7242 GCA_902782865.1 uncultured Eubacteriales bacterium | reverse complement strand
CGGCTATCCCAGCAGCTCCGGCACGATGCCGGCGAGGACTTCCGCCAGCTGGCGGTGCCCCTTCCTGGTCAGGTGCATGCAGTCCTTGGTGTTGAACTCCGCCTTTCCCTCGGCGTCCAGGAAAGCGCAGCCCTGCCTTTCGCACGCGGCGGCGTAGAAGGGCGCCAGCCGGCGGGACTTTTCAGGGCAGCCCTTTCCCATGGGCTCGCCCTCGGGCGCGTTGTACAGGCCCTCGCCGATGTGGGGCGGGGCGATCACCAGGATGTTCGGCTTCCCGTCCTTCCAGCAGGGCACGGTCTTGGCCTTCATGATCAGCCGCTCCATGCCGATGCCGATGCAGGCGGCGTTGGCGCCCAGGCGCTCCTTGGTATCGTTCGTGCCCAGCATGATCACCAGCAGGTCCACCGGCTCGTGGCTCATCAGCACGCTGTAGATCACGTCCAGGCCCGCCATGCTCTCTTGCAGGGGATCGGGGAACACGGTGGAGCGGCCGCTCAGGCCCTCCTCGAGCACCAGGGCGTCCGGCCCCAGAAGCCCCTGGAGCAGGCAGGTCCAGCGCTCGGTCTCGTTGTACCGGTCGCCGTGATCGGCGCAGTCATCGGGTTCCGCGCAGTAGCCGTGGGTGTTGGAGTCGCCGAAGCATACGATGTGTTTTTTCATGGGATCCTCCTTTATATCGATCGATGAGATATCATGTTATTCCCGGCGCAGGCGGCTCAGGCGCTTCATCACGTCATTGCCGCCCCGGCCGAAGGTGTCCTGCAGGGCCGTGTAGTCCGCGTACAGTCCGTCATACACCCGGACGTGCTCCGGCCGCGGCAGGAAGATCTCGCCTTTCCGCGCGAGCCTCTCGACAGCGTCGGCCATGCCGGCGCATCCCGTCACTTCCTTCGGGGCGGCCGCGATGCCCGCGGCGGCGGCCCCCATGGCGCTGGCCCGCCGTACTTTGGCCCTTTCCAATGGGCGCCCCAGCACATCGGCACAGATCTGAGGCACCAGGGGGTTCTTTTCCGGGATGCCCCCGGCCAGCACGATCCGGTCCACCCCGACGCCCGCCCTTTCAAAGAGCTCCACGATGCCTCGGGTGCCGAAGGCGTTGGCTTCCATCAGGGCCAGGTAGATGTCCTCGGGCTTCGTGGAGAGGGTGATCCCCAGGATCAGGCCGCTCAGGTCATAGTCCATCAGGGGCGTGCGCACGCCGTTGAACCAGTCCAGGGCGATGAGCCCGCTTTTGCCCGGGCGGTATCCCGCGAGCTTTTCCGTCAGCAGCCGGTGGGCGTCGATGCCCCTTTCCCGCGCTTGCCTCACATAGGCTTCCGTCAGGCAGTTTTCCGCCGCCCAGCCGAACAGATCGCCCACGCAGGTCTGCCCGGCCTCGATGCCGTAATATCCCGGCATGATGCCGTCCTTCACCGTGCCCTGGATCCCGGGGATCGCGGCGTCCTTTTCCGACAGGATCAGGTGGCAGGCGGAGGTGCCCATCACGATCACCAGCGTGCCCGGCCGCGTCACGCCGCATCCCGGCAGGGAGGCGTGGCCGTCTATGAGGGGCGTGCCCACGGGCGTGCCTTCTTCAAGGCCCAGCTCCGCCGCCATGGCCGCGGTCAGGGTGCCGGCGCACGCGCCCACGGGGGAGATGGGCATGCCCATTTTGCCGCGCGTGAGGTCCTCAAGGCGGGGGTCCACCGAACGGTAAAACATGGGGTCCGGGAACTGCCCGTTCCTGTAAAAGGCCTTGTATCCCATGGCGCACCCGGAGGCGGTGAGCTTTCCGGTGAGCTTCGATGTGAGAAAGTCCATCACGTCAAGGAACCGGTACGCTCCGTCATACACCCGCGGCGCGTGCCGCAGCGTCTCCAGGATCTTGGGCACCGCCCATTCGGCGGATACCCGGCCCCCGTAGGTATCGAGCCAGCTTTCCCCCCGTTCCCGGGCGGTCTGCCCGATCAGCTCGGCTTCGGGCTCTGCGGCGTGGTGCTTCCACAGCTTCATCCACGCGTGGGGCTCGTTTTCGAATGCCGGGGTGAGGCACAGAGGCGTCAGGTCCTCCGTCACGGGCAGGATCGTCGCGGATGTGGCGCACAGGCCGACGCTCCCGACCGCTTCGGGGGATATCCCGCTCTCCTTCATCACGCCGCGGACGACATGCTTCAGCCCGTCCAGATAGTCCTGCGGGTGCTGAAGCGCCCATCCCGGCGGCAGCTGTTCCCCGCCCGGCAGGCGGTCCATGATCCCATGGGGATAAACAAAGACGCTTTCCGCGGCGATGTCACCGGTGAAGATGTCCGTGAGCACCGCTCTGACGGAGAGGGTGCCGTAGTCCAGGCCGATGGCGCAGCGTTTCATCCCTTTACGCTCCTTTATCCTCAGGCCTTCTCGGTGGTGAACTTCTCCCAGGGGATGTCCACTGCCTCGCCCCGGGTGATGATGCCGTCCACCAGGGTGAGCAGGGGATAGTCATCCAGGTCAGTCAGGCCCCTTTCCGCCAGGCGCCTCACGGCCCGGGCGGTGCGGGAGGCGATCACGATGGATTCCAGCGTGACGTTCTGGAGCTCTTTCATCGCGTCGTCAAAGGTCATGCCCCGGCCGAGCAGGGTGCCGATCTTCCGGGTGCGGCCCCCGAAAATGGTCACGTACAGATCCCCGGCGCCGTACACGATGTTTTCCTCTCCGCCGCCGGTCAGCTTCAGAAGCGCCGTCATTTCCCTGACGCTCTGGCCGAACAGGGCGGCCTGGGAATTGTAGTGCACCGCGCCCACATGCCCGTCCCGTTTCTCCGCCAGGCCCACCGCCAGGGATACGGCCAGGGCGTAGGCGTTTTTCAGGGCCACGGCGCACTCCACGCCCGTCACGTCCGTGGACAGGCTCACGTGGTAGTAGTCGGTGGTCAGCAGGGACCTGATATACCGGAGGGTGCCCAAGTCCTTCCCGCAGAAGGCCACGTGGCTCGGGTCGTGATCCGCCAGCTCATAGCTGGTGCAGGGCCCGCCGATGGCGTTGAAGCTCAGATGCTTCCCCTTCGGCTGCTTCATCTCAAACAGGGCCGGATAGGTCAGCATGGTGCCGTCCGGCTGATCCATCATGCCCTTGGTCACCGTGAGCAGGGGTACTTTCTCGTCCAGGGCCGGCAGCACCTTGTCGCAGAACCAGTCCAGCCCGAAACTGCTCACGCCCCCCAGCACCAGGTCCGCGCCCTCAAGGGCTTTTTCCATCTCATCGATCGTGAAATAGCGGATGCCGTGATGCAGCGTCCGCTTCAATGTGGGGTGCCAGTCATCCGTCCTGAGGCGCGCGATGATGTCCCCGTCCAGGGGGCTGCCCACCAGGCGCACCTCGTGCCCGTTCTCAAAGGCGGGAAAGGTCAGGGCGGAATTCATCTGCCCCGCGCATACGAAAGTGATGACGCTCATGCCTGTTCCTCCTTGAAATCCCGATCCCGTCCGACAGTGTTCTGAGCCATACCGGACCGCCCATGGGCGGATAAAACGGGTCAGTCCCGCTATCATCGTCTCCTCAGCTGCCATCATAGCATATTCCCGCCGCTGGGGCAATAAGGACTCTGACAGGTCTTGACATGTGACCGAACGGTCACTATAATATGATGCGACCGGTCGGTCACATGTGTGAGGGGGATGAGGGGATGGCGAAGGACACGAGGGAAAGGATCCTGGCGGCAGCGCTGGAGATGTTCTCACGGCAGGGATACGCGGGCACGAATATCCGGGAGCTCACGGCGTCCCTGGGGCTGGCCAAGTCGGCCATGTACCGGCACTTTGACAGCAAGGAGCAGATCTGGGACGCCCTGCTGGATGAGATGACCGCCTATTACGCCGAGCGTTTCGGTTCCGCCGAGCGCCTTCCCCCGGTGCCGGGATCCCTTGAGGAGCTGGCGGCCATGACGGAGCGCATGGTGGATTTCACCGTGCGCGATGAGAAGGTGGTCATGACAAGGAAACTTCTGACCATCGAGCAGTTCCGGGACGGGCGGGCCCGGGACCTGGCCGCCAAGCATTTTCTCACGGGCCTGACGGACATGTTCACCCCGGTCTTTTCCGGGATGATGGACAAGGGGATCCTCAAACGGTGCGATCCCGCCATGCTGGCCCTGGCCTATACCGCGCCCATCTCGGCGCTGATCCACCAATGTGACCGGGAACCGGATAAGACCGATGAGACGCTTTTGCGGATCGGGGATTTCATCCGGCATTTCATCAGCGTGCATGCAAGCTCCGGGCGGGAAGCGCCGGGGAAAGGAGCATGACGGTGAAGGATCCCGAAGTGTATCTTTACGGCCAGGTGCTGGGTACCCGCTCCTTCCTGATGAGGGACGGTTTCCCGCGGCCGGATGAGTACGCGGAGATCGGGGAGACTTATTTCCTCCCCGGCGGGGAGACGGGCACGGCAGCCACGGTGCTGGATGCCCTGGGGGTCTCCGTGCGCGTGGACGGTACCTGGATCGGCACGGAAGTCGGGCCCATGCTCAAGGCCTTTTACCGGGACAAAAAGGTGGATCTTTCCCCTTTGACCTTCCGCGGGGATGATCCCGGCGTGATGGACTATGTGCTCATCGCGGGCACGGCCCGCACGCCCATGGGCCGTTTTCAGGCCCTGTTCTCCTCGGGGAAACGGTGGTGGAACGAGCCGAGAGAGGAGGATATCGCTCCCTGCGGGGCCGCGGCGGTGGATCCCTTTTTCGGGGAGGATTCCCTTTCGGCCGCCCGGATCTGCCGCCGGCACGGCATCCCCTTCGTGACTGTCGACAGCCCCCACGATTCGCCCCTGCACCGGGCTGCCGCCGTCAACGTGGTGTCCGGGGAATGCGTTTCCCGGTACTACGCGGGCCTGGAGCCGGAGGATATCATGGCGCGGCTGATGGATACAGCGGGCGGCCTGGTCATCCTCACCCGGGGCGGCGGCACCATGCTTTACGGCCGGCGGGACGGGGATATCCGCCGCGCGGAGCCGTTCAGGGTGAAGGTGAAAAGCACCCTGGGGGCGGGGGATACCTTCAAGGCCGGGTGTGTTTACGGTGTGCTCAGGGGCCTTGAGGATGAGGCTCTGGTGCGTTTCGCCGCCGCCTGCGCGGCGGTGGCGGTCAGCCGCTTCCCTCTGCCTTTGCACCCGCCGACCCTCGGGGAGGTGCGGGATCTCATCGGGACGAAAAACGGGATGCGGGGTGAGGATCATGACGCGTGAGGAAGAGGCCCTGCGGGAGGACCGGGAACTGATCGCTTTCTGGGATCGGGCCTTCGCCGCGGGGGAGGAAGAGGAGCGCAGCGGGGAAGAGGAGGACTGGCGCGCGCTGGCCCCGTCCGACAAGCTGTTCCGGGCGGCCGCCTTCATGGGACAGCGCGAAAAGGTGCTGGACTTCGGCTGCGGGAGCGGCTGGGCCGGTATCATCGCCGCGAAAAGCGGCTGCAGATGCGTGACGGCCGCGGACGCGGCGCCCGGCGCCGTCAGGGCGGCCCGGGAGAACGCCGCGCGCTGTGGCGTCTCGGACCGTGTGCACGTGGTGACGGCGGCGGGGGGCTGGCTGGAAACCGTCCCCTCCGGCACCTATGACGGGCTGTTCTGCTCCAATGTGTTGGACGTGATCCCGCCGGAGACGGCGCGCAGGATCATCCGGGAGACTTCACGGGTCACGACGCGCGGCGCGGCCGTGATCGTCGGGCTGAACTATTATCTGTCCCCGGAGGCGGCCGCCGCCCGAGGGCTGGACCTCATCGACGGCGAGCGGCTGTATATGGACGGCGTCCTCCGCCTCGTGTCACGGACGGATGAAAAGTGGGCACAGATATTCTCGCCCTGGTACATCGTGGAAAAGCTGGAGCATTTCGCCTGGCCGGGGGAAGCAGAAGAACTCAGGCGCCTGTTTTGGCTGAGGAAGCGGGGCGCGTAAGCCCGCGGGACACTCAAGGGGGACCCGAAGGAGGGAGGATCACAGGATGGACAGGCCGGTCACCACACTGTTTATGCTCATGTCCCTGGACGGCAAGATCAGCACGGGCGCCGTGGACGCCAGGGACGTGGACCGGGACTTTCCCCGGATCGACGGGCTCAAAGAGGGCCTTAACCAGTACTATGAGATCGAGCAGACCACCGATCTGTGGTCCTTCAACACGGGACGCGTGCAGCAAAAGATGGGGGTCAACATCAGGCCCATGCCGGATAAGGGCCCGGTATCCTTCGTGCTCCTGGACAACACCCACCTCACCGAGCATGGTGTCCGGTATTTCTGCGCCCGGTCGCGGCGGTTCGTCCTCATCACCTCGAACAGGGATCATCCGGCTTTCGGCGTCCGGGAGGACGGATTGCACATCCTTTTTCAGGAAAAGCCGGATCTGGGCGGCGCGCTTTCCGAGATCAAGTCCCGGTTCGGCTGCGAGAGGCTCACGGTGCAGTCCGGCGGCACGGTGAACGCCCTCTTCCTGAGGGAGAAACTGCTGGACTATGTGGACGTGATCGTCGCGCCGGTGCTGGTCGGCGGCAAAGACACGCCCACCCTGATCGACGGGCCCTCCCTCAGGGCGGATGAAGAGCTGTCCCGCCTGGGCGTGCTGAAGCTGCTGGAGGCCCGCCCCCTCAGGGATTCCTACCTGCAGCTGCGCTATCAGGTGATCGGCTGACGCGCTTAAAGAAAGGAGACCGCCGTGGATAAGACCTGGTCCGACATGAACAGGGATATGCAGGCCCTGATCTCAAAGAAAGCCACCTTCGATGAGGGGATGGAAAAGCTCCTGGAGCTGCGCGCGAGCGTGTTCGGGCAGATCGGGCAGATCGTGGATACCTATCCGCCCGAGGCCTTTTGGGCGATGCCTTTCAAAGGGGCGGCGGGCTATCACTCAAAGACCCTGGCCTACTCCGTTTGGCACATCTTCCGCATCGAGGACATCGTGGCCCACGAGATGATCGCGGGGGATGAGCAGGTGCTGTTCCGGGAAGATTTTTTGGACGCGGTGGGCTCGCCGATCATCACCACCGGCAACGAGCTCACCGGGGACGCTGTCGCGGCCTTCTCCCAAAAGCTCAACGTGAAGGAATTGTACCGCTACGCTCAACGGGTGAAGAGCGTCACCGATGAGCTCCTCAGGGGCCTCACATTTTCCGATCTTAAGCGCCGGTTCGGGCCGGATACGGCGGAAAAGCTCCGCCGCGCCGGCTGCGTGAGCGAGGATGAGAGCGCGGCCTGGCTGATCCCCTACTGGTGCGTTAAGGACGTGCTGGGCCTGATACGCATGCCCT
>CACZOZ010000303.1:0-2523 GCA_902782865.1 uncultured Eubacteriales bacterium | reverse complement strand
GCCTCAGCACTTCCTGATGAACCCGTAGTCATCCTTGACGGCGTTCACCCAGTCCTCCAGCATTTTCTGCATCCGCCGGCCGTAAGGCTCCCGGTGCTCAAGATAGCTGTCGATCAGCTCATCCAGCTCCCGGGCGTAGCGGGGATCGGCGCTGGTATACTCTTCCTCGGCCTTCATGATGCCCGCCCGGAGGGCGTCCGGGTCCGGGGTCTCATTGAGTCTTCGCCAGTTATCCACGAGGGTGACCCATTCATCCATGTTCATCAGGCAGTCCTCCATGTCGGTGAACACGTCGCCCTGCAGGTAGAACAGCAGCCTGAGCTCGTCCTCGTACAGATCGGCGATGAACACGCATTCATCGTCGTTTCTTATCACGCCGGAGCTGTCGGGCTTCTCCTTTGCCGGGGTCAGGGTGATGCTCGGGCCGCAAGCCCTGTACGGCATCCGTTTCTCGCTGAAGCGGTCGATGCGGCGGATCAGGCCGTCCCCGTTGAGGTCCAGCCGCACCAGCTCGCCCTCGTCCGCTTTCCACGGGCGGATGCGCAGCATCACGTCGTCGTCCTCGCTCATGGCGGCTGTGCAGATCGGGATGGGCTTAAGGCCGTCGTAGGATCGTTTTTCCCGGATCAGGAAGCCCTTCACCGCGTCAATGCCGCTGAGCGGCCGGTCCAGCTTTTCGGACGTGAGCACGCAGTCCTCCGCCAGATACTTGAAAGCGGCGGCGGGCGTGTCGGGGAACAGGTCCGGCTGCATGGCGTACAGGGCGGAAAGTTTCCGGTACTGGATGATCATTTTTTCCCGGCCCGACGCCGTTTCATAGTCCCAGTTCATGTCATCCCCCCTTGGCACGGCCGTGTGGCCATAAATGATAAACTAATTACTATCCTGAATTTGACTGTCGCTCGGGCAGTTCTCCCGATTACGGTCAGGAGCACGCCCGGTCAGTCATGGCAGTCCACGATGTTGATGTACCAGCTCTTTGGGTATTTGTCCAGGATCTTCCCGAACTCGACCTCCCAGTCGATGTCCTTCTCGTACGCGGCCAGCGCCTCGAGCCACCAGGCGCTTTTTCCGGGCTCCAGCCAGGTGCCGTCGGGCAGCACCAGGCTGAAGCAGAACCGGGACCGGAAGCACTCTTCGCAGGTCATGCCCTTCGGGTCCTTTTTCCACGCCTCCCACAGGGCCGGGCACTTTTCCCTCAGCTCCTCCTCCGTGTCCTCCGGGCGGATCATGGGGAAGTCCTTCAGCTTGCGGTGGAGATCGCCGCCCAGCATCCAGGCATAGCGCCCGCCCTGGCCCCAGTAGTCGAATTTGTGATCGTGATCCTCCTGATACATCGGATCGTCCTCCACCTCGGTGTACGGGCCGATCCGGTCGTAGATATCTTCCCAGGTCATCGGCTTTTCGGACAGGATCATGACGGGGAAATGCATGTGGGATCCCTCTTTTCATTGACGTGATCGTGTGGGGATATAATACCACATCGCGAAAACAATGAGCAATCAGCAATTAGCAATGAGCAGTTAACAATTAGCAATTAGCAATGAGCAATGAGCGATGAGGTCATCTGCCATGGGATGACAGCCTCTCCGCACGGTCCGACACATCGCCCCTCACACCGGCGGATCAAAAAACTGCTCGTAATCAAAGCACTCGTCCGGCCCGATGCCATGGCCGTATCCGCTGTCCCGGCCGGACTGCCACGGGGCGATATCGCATACGTCCTCATCCTCCCAGCGGCGGCCGGTCAGCCAGGTGGTGGCCAGGGGAATGAACTGCCCGCCGTCCCTCGTCCACTGGGGGGACTGCTTCTGCCGCTCCACCGCGTCCAGGATGACTGAAAGCAGATCCTCGTCCGGATCAAGATCCCTGAATACCTTCAGCGCCTTCGCCCTGTTTTGTTTTCGAGGATAAGAAGACCAGAAGCGCGCGAAATCCCTGTCGGTTTTTTCATCGGTATCGAACGATACCGTTTCTTTATTATCTTCAACTTTACTTTTTTCTTTTTCTTTATCTTTATCTTTTACTTTATCTTGCGGTGTTTCGTAACCGTTCGTTGAAGTTGGTAAGGCTTCGTAAGCGTTCGTTGAAGTTGGTAAAGATCCGCCGTCATTCTCAGGATATTCCGGCAGAGCGCGATCGTCTTCGGCTTTGCGCCTCGCCTTTTTAGCGCGCTTTTCCCGGTTGCTTCTGTTTGCTTCGCATTTCGCGGCGTAGCCGGCCTCGATCCTGTCGATATCATCCTTGATGAACATGAACGCCACCGCCATCGGCTGCTCGAGTTCCGGGATGATCCTGTTCTCGTGGTACTCGGACAGGGCCATCACCAGGATGCCTTTCTCCTCGTCGGTGAGTGTTTTGATCTTTTCCCTGTAGCTGTCCTGGAACACGAAACCCGTCATTCGTCTGAGCATATTCTCCTCCTGCTGTTTTTTGCCCCGCGGCGCCGCCAAAGGATATACCCCCGGGATATTTACACTATAACTCAAAAAAACAGTGATCTCCACGTCGCTTAAAAAGTGC
>CACZOZ010000302.1:0-16386 GCA_902782865.1 uncultured Eubacteriales bacterium | reverse complement strand
TGTCTGCCCGCCGGGCGCGGTCACGGTCCACTCCGCCTCGATCCCCGGGACCCACAGGTCCAGGTCGGCAAGGCAGGTCAGTGTCACGCAGCCCGTTTCATGCTGCTGGGCATAGCGGACGGAAAGGATGCGTCCGCCGGTGTAACCCATCAGCGTCACATCCCGCCAGATGCCCATGTCGGGCAGTTTGATGCCCCAGTCCCAGCCGAAGGTGGAATGGGCCTTGCGGATCCAGGGATAGCCCTCGATGGCCTGATCCACGCCCCACAGGGGCCTTTCCCGCTGCATTTTCGCTATGTACCGGGTGGGGGATGAAATGTTAAGGCGCAGGAGGTGTTCCTGCCCTTTATCGCCGGGCGGAAGGGGGAATTCCCAGGCCCGGTGCATATTGTCCGTGTGCCCCAGGAATGTCCCGTCCCAGCTCACGTCGGAAAGCGTGTCGATCCCGTCGAATCGCAGCACGATCCTGTCAGCCTGGCGGAGGTCCTCCGGCAGCACGACTTTTCGTTCGAACACCGTGTCCTCGTCGGAAAGGGGCGTGGCGGTCACCTCGTTTTCGCCCACATACGGATCGGGGATCGCTCCGGCGTTGATAAGCGTATCGTACATCGAGCAGGGGATCCGGCAGGGGTACGCGGTCCCCCGAAAAGTCATGGCCCAGTCGTCATTCAGGTCGATCTTCATAAGCTTCCTCCCGGTCTTTCCTGTTTATTCGGATATCTGCTGGATCTTCGGGCCCTGTTCCCCGGAACTCAAATGGGCGGCGTCGTTGAAAAGAGCGAGCCTGGGGTGGATGTACTGTCCCGGCCGCACCGGGAAGTCCAGGATGGTGACGGAGGTGAAGTCAAAGGTCATCACCGTGCACATATAGGGGAAGGGCAGCTTCAGGATGTGGGACAGGGCGCAGGCCCCGGAGCCGCCGTGGCTGAAAAGGGCGATGGTCTCGTCCCGGCCGAACTCGCACAGATACCGGTTCCCGTCATGTCTGTACCCGTGGGCCAGGGTGAGGCCGTCGATCTGACGGGCGATCATATCATAGTAGTCCACCGCGGTGTTCCCGTCGAACCAGGGATGCCTGCGCCAGTCGCCGGCGAAAAAGTCATAGTCCTCCTGGCTGATCATCATATCGCCCAGGGTCCATGGGTGGCCTTTGAAGGGGATGCCCTCGCCGCCCCAGGAGATCTCGTGCATATAATCGAGCCGGCGGATCTCAAGCCCCAGCAGCTCCGCTGTGAAGGCGGCGGTCTCCATGGCCCGGCCGTTGGGGGAGGAATAGATCGTGGTGATCCCCTCCCGGCTCAGCCGTTTCGCCGCCGCCGCGGCCTGCTGCCTTCCCGCGGGGGTCAGGCAGTCGTGCTCGTAATCGGGATCACCGTGCCGTACAAAGATCATGCGCATGGGGCCCTCCCTGTGGGCCGTGGCCGCGGCCCGTTCCTGACAGGATATGATGTGTGATTCTATCCCCGGGGAAGGCGGGATGTCAATCGGTAGCGGAGGTTTTCTTCATCCCGGCCCTGTGCGGAGCGGTTTACTCCGGCGGGCAAATGTGATATGATCGTAAAAACGAAGATAGGATGATAAACGTATCCTGTGAGACCGACGGACGCGGAATAAGCGGAAAGGGAAAACGATGACCAAATACCCGCCTATGGGATGGAACAGCTGGGACTGCTACGGCGCGGCGGTGACCGAGGATATCGTGCGCCGGAACGCGGATTATATGGCGGAGCACCTGAAGATATTCGGCTGGGAATACATCGTGGTGGACATCCAGTGGTATCAGCCCACGGCTTCCGGCCATGCCTACGAGCCTTTTTCCGATCTGACCATGGACGCCTACGGGCGGCTGATGCCCGCGGTGAACCGTTTTCCCTCGTCGGCGGGCGGCCGGGGGTTCGGCCCTCTGGCGGAGTATGTGCATTCTCTGGGGCTGAAATTCGGCATCCATATCATGCGGGGCCTGCCCAGGATGGCCGCCCACCGTCATCTGCCCATCTGCGGCAGCGGATACACCTGTGATACGGCCGCCGATCCCAATTCGATCTGCCAGTGGAACCCGGATATGTACGGCCTGAAGGCGGATCGGCCCGCGGCGAAGGCTTATTACGACAGCATCTTCGCCCTGTACGCCTCCTGGGGCGTGGATCTTGTGAAGTGCGACGATATCGCCCGGGAGTATCCGCGCTGTGAGAAGGAGATCGAGATCATCTCCGGCGCTGCCCGGAGCTGCGGACGGGACATGGTTTTGAGCCTGTCACCGGGCCCCGCGCCCCTTGAGCGGGCGGAGCATCTGAAGAGATACGCCGATATGTGGCGCATCACCGACGATCTCTGGGACGAATGGAAACTGGTGAAAGCCATGTTCGAAAGGGCGGAAAAATGGTGCATCCACTCCGGGCCCGGCCACTGGCCGGACGCGGACATGCTGCCCATCGGCGCACTGAGGCAGTGCAGCCCCGGGAAGGGCTGGACCCGGCTGACCCATGCCGAGCAGCGCACCATGATGACCCTGTGGTGCATGATGCGCTCACCGCTGATGATCGGCGGGGATCTGCCGCTCAACGACGATTTCACACTGGAACTCATCACCAATCCCGACGTGCTCAGGATCGAAAAGGAGAGCTGGTGCGCCCGGCCGCTTTATACCCTGGAAGAGGAAGCTGTCTGGCTGGCGCCCCGTATGGACGGAAAAGGTGTATACGTTGCTGCCTTCAACCTTTCCGACGTTGAACGGGTGATCCGTGTGAGTCTGCCGGGGGAAAGGCCCTTCAGTAACGCGAAGGAATTGTGGACCGGAAAAGACGGGGATGAGCTCTGCGCGGAGCTGCCGGCCCACGACGCGGCCGTGTGGCGTCTTCAGTGGTGACAGACATGTTTCCGGGCATATGAAAACAGGCTGCCCCGCAAAGGGACAGCCTGTTTTATCAGCTGTTTCTCAGGCTTCGACGACGCTCTGGCCTTCGGCCACGGGCACCTTGAGCTCACGGACGGCGCGCTGAACGGCCCCGGTCCTCAGGCAGCGGGTGCACACGTTCAGATGAGTGGTCGTGCCGTCGAGCACCACGCGGACCCTCTGCACATTGGGTGCCCAGGTCCGGTTGCTCTTCCGGTTGGAATGGCTCACATTATGCCCGGTCATCAAGCCCTTGTTGCACACTTCACAATACTTGCCCATTTTAAACCCTCCGAAATCCATTCAATCGACTACGGCTGATAGCCAGTAAATCCAAACAGCCTTAAGATTATACACTAATTCTGACAGACACGCAAGGGATAATTCCTGTTTTTTGAAAAGATTTTTTATAAAAAGGAAACGAACTTGACTCGGACAACTGTTGACATTTGTCCGCCGATGTGGTATAAAATTATGCGCATGCGCTCGTAGCTCAGCTGGATAGAGTGTCAGACTCCGACTCTGGAGGCCGCGCGTTCGAATCGCGCCGGGCGCACCAAAAACCCCGTGGAACAGATCGTTCCGCGGGGCTTTCTTTTTCGGGCGATGAGGCCCGGGCGGTCATTGGATGTGCTCGAACATGTCGTTCACGTCCGGGGTGTCAGCTCCCACGGCGGTGAAGTACAGCCCGAAGATCCTGTTGTCATAGGGGCCGGAATCCTTGACCTCGTATTTCCCGCCCTGCTGTGTGCGGTGTTTTTTGAATCCCTCGCAGGCCACATCGAAGGCGGTCCTGCCGTCAAAGGCCTCCAGGGGCTGCCGCCAGTCCATGGTGATCCTGTTCTTCTCATAAAGATGGACATAGAGCTTTTTGACCTGCCAGACGCCGAATTCGGCGGCGGAATCCCGGTCGTATTTTTCGTCCGCGGCCAGTTCAAGGCACTCCGTCAGGGCCCACGACACGGCCTTGTGAGCGCCGTGCCCGTACTCGCCCTTCAGGTCATGGGTGACCACCACGTCCGGGCGGTACTGCCTTAAAAGTCTGACGACGAACTGTTTGAGCTTGTCCTTGTTCCACAGTGAGAGGGTCTGGGACAGGGAACGGTTGTACTTGTCCTGAAAAATGTCACCGGAGACCACGGGATATTCCCGCACTCCGCAGGTCCACAGGCATTCCAGCAGCTCGCACTTGCGGGAGGCGGGCTGTTTGGATACATTGACCTGGATCAGCTTTTTTCCCTCCTGGCCCCGGTAAAGGGGGATGACGCCGCCCATATAGAGCACCTCGTCGTCCGGATGGGCGGTGATGACCATGATATCCGCTTTCTCTTCGAACGCGGTCCATACATGGACCCAGCTCGGCAGGGTGCCCTCGGAGAGCACATGGAGCTCTGTTACGCACATCTGCACCGTCGTGTCCGGATTGCGCACGCGGATATGCGTTTCCCCGTCCAGGGGGACATATTCCTCGTAGAACCTGGGTTCGCCGAGGACGCGTATCTCGGTCCACGAACCGTCCGCCTCTTTGCGCTCCAGGACGGGGCTCGCGATCTTCTCGGCCCACAGGATGTAGAGCCCGTACATGGCTTTGCCCTCGGGCGCCTTGATCTCGAACCAACCGTTTTTGCCGCTGCGCCAGCAGGTCTTGAATTTCCCGTCGGTCAGGAATTCCTTGTCGTTGCTGTTCTGGTTGAGTTTCAGCCTGCAGGAAGTCACGATGTCCCGGGCTTCCGACGTTCCCTCTCCCAGGCAGAGAGGTGAAAGCAGGATGAAAACGAGGATGCACGTTAAAAACAGAGCGGTCTTCTTCATAGCGGTCCTTTCCTGCGGCGAAACGTAAGCGGCGGATACCGCCGTTGATCTGATCAGCGACGAAACGGCTTGAAGTTTCAGGTATCTGAAATACCGGTCAAAGGCACACGCAGGTCCCGGCGGATGCTTTTGATGCATCCGCGTCCGGTACGCCCACGGCACTTTCATCATGAGTATCATACCACAGTCCGCCTTTTCCGTAAAGGAGACGCGCAGGCGGTTTGACGCGTTACCGTGTTAAATTAGTGCTTGCTAATCCGTGAAAAAAAGGATAAAATACTTGCGTCACCTGTAAAAGAGTCTTGAAAGGCAATGATCATATGTCGGGCATCATCCAAAGACCCTCACGATGGAAGAGGTTCAAAAACTATATGTATCAGAACTGGCAGCTGTATATGCTGTTCGTTCCGGTCATCATTTATTTCGCGATTTTCTATTACGCGCCGATGTTCGGCATCCAGATCGCGTTCAAGAACTATTCCTTCCGCAAAGGCATCTGGGGCAGCAAGTGGGTGGGGTTGACCCATTTTTCCCGTTTTTTCAACAGCTACTACTGCGGCGAGGTGATCTACAACACCCTGGCGATCAGTATCTACTCCCTGATCGTGCGCACGCCCCTGCCGATCCTGCTGGCGCTTCTGATGAACGAGGTGCGGGCCAAGTGGTTCAAACGCACGGTGCAGACCGTGACTTACGCGCCGTATTTCATCTCCACCGTCGTCATGTGCTCCATGGTGATCCTGTTCCTCTCCCCGGATTCGGGCTTCATCAACCGGCTGATCGTCCTGATGGGCGGTGAGAAAAAGTATTTCATGGGCATCCCGGGTTATTTCAAGTCGATCTACGTGTGGTCGGCGGCCTGGCAGTACACCGGCTGGGACGCGGTGATCTATATGGCGGCCCTTTCGGGAATCGACCCCCAGCTCCATGAGGCGGCGATGATCGACGGCGCGGGCCGCTTCCGCCGCATCTGGCACATCAACCTGCCCGGCATCAAGCCCACCATCATGATCCTGCTGATCCTGAGCTGCGGCACGCTGATGAATGTGGGTTTTGAAAAGGTGTTCCTCCTGCAGAACGACCTGAACCGTTCCGCGTCGGACGTCATCTCCACCCTGGTGTACCGCCAGGGTTTCGGCGCCAAGGACACCAAGCGTGACTTCAGCTATTCCACGGCGGTGAACCTGTTCAATTCCGTGGTGAACTGCATCCTCCTGGTGACAGTCAATACCGCGGCCCGCCGCATGGGCGAGACCAGTTTGTGGTAAGGGGGCGGACGGTATGATAAAGACATCGAAGGCCCTGTCCCGCAAGCCCCGTTCCGTCAGCGATAAGGTGTTCGACATCGGCGTATACGTGCTTTTGTGCCTGGTGCTGGTGATCGTCCTGTATCCGCTGTATTTCGTTTTGATCGCGTCCTTCAGTGATCCTTTGGCGGTGATCGCGGGCAATGTCTCCTTCTTCCCGGTGAACTTCAATCTTGAGAGCTACCGCCTGGTGTTCAAGAACAGTCAGGTGATGACCGGTTACCGCAACACCATCCTTTACACTCTCGCGGGCACGACTCTCAATATCTTCATGTCCATCTGCGCGGCCTATCCGCTCTCCCGCCGCAGCCTGAAGGGCAAGGGCTTCGGCCTGGCCATGATGGTGTTCACCATGTTCTTCTCCGGCGGCATGATCCCCACCTACATCGTCATCAGCGACCTGGGGATCCTGGATACCTTCTGGGTCATGATCCTGCCCACGGCCCTGTCCGTGTACAACGTGATGATCATGAGGACGTTCTTTTCCACCTCCATCCCGCCCGAATTGGAGGAGGCCGCGGTGGTGGACGGCGCCTCCCATCTGCGCATCCTGGTATCCGTGATCCTGCCGCTGTCAAAGCCCATCCTGGCGGTGATGGTGCTCTATTACGCCGTAGGGCACTGGAACTCCTACTTCAACGCGCTGCTCTACCTGTCCGATCAGAACCGGTATCCGCTCCAGCTGATCCTGCGCGCCATCCTGATCCAGAACCAGGCCTCCGAGGAAAGCTTTTCGGAGATCGGCAACACCTACAACCGCATGCTCCTGAGCGAAACGATGAAATACGCGCTCATCATCATCTCGTCCGTACCCGTGCTGATCCTGTACCCGTTCCTGCAGAAGTACTTCGTGCAGGGGGTCATGATCGGTTCGGTCAAGGGATAAATAAAGCCGCGAGGCTAAAAACCAAAGGAGGTCGATCACATCATGAAGAAGACTCTGGCTCTGGCACTGGCTCTGGGCATGATGCTCACCCTGTGCGCACCGGCCCTGGCGGCCAACGACGCCATCCCCTTCCAGGGCAGTTTTCCCATCTCTCCGGAACCCATCGAGATGGACGCTTTCACCACCGATCTGTATTACAAGCGCTGCGATTTCCAGGACCTTGAGATCTGGAAATACCTGACCGAGCTGACCAATGTGAGCTTCAAGTTCGAGGCGTATCCCGAGAGCGACATCAGCGAGAAGTTCTCCCTGATGCTCACCAGGCCCGACGATCAGCTGCCCGATGTGATCTACCGCGTGGGCATCAGCAACGCGGAAGTGATGCAGCTGGCGGCGGACGGCATCATCGTGCCCATCACCGATCTGCTGGAGGAGTACGCGCCCCATTACTGGTATCAGATCCAGCACAATCCCGCGCTGAAGGCCTATGTCACCATGAACGACGGCGAGATCTACGGCATGGCGCAGCTCTACTACGCCACCAACTATGTGACCCCGCCGCTGTTCGTGCATCAGGAGTGGCTCAAGGCCCTGGGCTATGACGAAGTGCCCGCGGACACCGAGGAATTCAAGCAGATGCTGATCAAGTTCCGGGATTCCGACCTGAACGGCAACGGCGAGAAGGACGAGGTGGGCATCATCGCCACCGGTTTCGCCGGCCTGCTCCGTTTCTTCGCCGGCGCTTTCGGCATCAACCAGCGCGGCCGCGGCAGCCAGTACCTGGACGATGACGATCAGGGCAACCTGCGCTTCATCCCCACCTCCGAAGGCTACCGCAAGATGATCACCTATGTGAAGGATCTCTATCAGGAAGGCCTGATCTATCCGGAGATCTTCTCCTCCAGCATCAAGAACATGACCGCCGTGGGCGAGCAGAACCGCGTGCTGATCGGCAAGGGCAGCCTGCACTACCTGGGCGCCAACAACCGTGAGAACTACGTGGCCATGAACACCATCCTCAAGGGCCCGGACGGCTATCAGTTCAACGCCGATATCGGCTATGAGATCGGCACCCAGAACACCTTCTTCACCAACAACTGCTCCAACATCAAGGAAGCTCTCCAGTACTTCGATTACTTCTATTCCACCGAGGGCGTCAACCTGTACTTCATGGGCTTCGAGGGCGTGACCTATGAGTTCGACGAGAACGGCCTGCCCTGGTACAACGACTACGTGCAGCACAACCCCGACGGCCTGATCAACGAGGAAGTGCTGGGCCTGTACGTGCCGTGGGGCGGCGCGGACAACCCCTCCATCTACAACGACGCCACCTTCGGCAACAACATGTACACCCCGATGGAGTCCTCCGTGTGCGCCGAGCGCATCAAGGCCCGTCTGGACAAGGAAGCCTGGGGCAGCTTCAACTACAGCGACGAGGAGTATGACCGCCTGGCCATCCTGGAAGGCGACATCAATACCTATGTGTCCGATATGCGCGCCAAGTTCGTGACCGGTGACGCGGATATCGACAAGGATTGGGACACCTACGTGGAGACCCTGAACCGCATGGGCCTTGAGGAGCTCATGAGCATCTACGCCAAGGGCCTGGAGCGCTACCAGCAGGCCATCGCCGAGTAAAGCGCGAAACAAAAACACATGAAAGGGGGGCGGTCATCCGCCCCCCTCTTTGTACGCGTCCGATCAACTGCCGTTCGCCGCGCCGGTCATTCCGGCGTGCCGTACAGGATGTGCCGGATCCTGAGCCTGATGGCCTGCAGGTTTTTGTTTTCCCGGGTGGGATGTACCCGGTTGGTCAGCAGCACGTCGAAATCCCCGGTCACCGTGTCCACGTGCAGGCTGGTGCCTGTGAAGCCGGTGTGGCCGATCAGGCAGCCCTCGGCCGTCTCCCGGTGCACCACCCAGGCCAGGCCGCGGTTCCAGTAGTCGTCCGGCTCATGGAGCTTGAAGGAGCGTTTCAGCCACTCATCCGAACAGATGCGGCTGTGACGGCCGGGCAGCAGCTGACGGCAGTAGATGCCCAGATCCTCCGCTGTGGAAAAGGCGCCCGCGTGGCCGGCGACGCCGAAAAGCTGCTGGGCCCGCTCGTCGTGCACGGTGCCCCGGGTGGTGACGCCGTTCACGATCTCCGTGGACGCGAAGGGAAGGTCCGGGGAAGGATTGAAGGTGGTGTGGGTCATGCCCAGCTCATCCCAGACCGCGCGGGCCGCCCGGTCCAGGGGCATGCCGGTCTTCTTCGCCGCGATCTCGCCCAGCAGGATGAAGCCCAGGTCGCTGTAGTGCACCTCACCCGCGGGATACCTCAGGGGAAACGTCACGGCGCCCCGGACCCGTTCCTCACGGGTCGGGCCGAAAATATCCAGGTCCTCATCCTCCGTCAGGCCGGCGGTGTGGGTGAGCAGCCGGTACAGGGTGATCCCTTTGTGGCTGTCGGGGATGTCCCAGTCGTCCAGCATGTCCTTCAGGGTCATTTCAAGGTCCAGCTCTCCTTTTTCAAGGAGCCGGACGATGCAGGGCCAGGTGGCCGTCACCTTTGTCAGGCTCGCCAGGTCGAACCGGGTGTCCTCTGTCATGGGGATCTCATCCGGGATCCACTGGGCGCATCCGTATGCCTTTTTGAACAGGACATCGCCGCCGTTCCCGGCAAGGAAAACAGCTCCCGGAATGAGGCGTTCCTCACACGCGTCTGAGAGGATCCCGCTGACCTGACTGATACTTTGTTCGTTCATTTTGATCACCTTCTAAGTAGATATGATATGATCCGGATCACTGACCGCTGCAGAAAAAGTGGAAAGTCCCGTCCGTCACGGTGGCCAGGCAGTATGCGCCGGTGTCCTTGTGGACCATTTCCAGCACGTGATCATCCGCCGTCAGGGGCTGCCAGGGGCACTGCCAGTCGACACGGATCCGCCCTTCCTCCAGTTTGTCCCAGAGCTCATAGGCGTTGTAATAGGTGTAGAAGTCGTCGTAATCGGGGAGATACTCGTACAGCACGTTCGTCACCGCGTTGAAGCACCTGAGAGCCGGCGGAAAGTCGCCGGTGTCGGGATCCATCCGCATTTCGCTGTAGGGAACGTGCAGGGCGATCTCGGTCACCTTTTTCCCGTCGTCGCTGACGCAGAATTCGTAGGTTTTTCCGCCTTTCTTCGCCACATGGTCTCCCGGACCGATCTCCTTCCAGGACGCGTTGAGATCATACAGGCTGTCAAAGAAAACGCTTTCCGATCGATCCGACGGGCCGGCGTACGCCGCTGAAATGAAGCACATCATCAGGAGCACGACCGCTGTCAGCCTTTTCATCAAATCACCTTCCTGTCTGAACGATATCCGGGAAAAAAGCTTTTGTTTCGCTCCTTCGATTATACCAGTTTATCCCCGGCGGCACAATAACCGCGGAACGATTAAACTTGATTTTGGCACCGGGCCTTGCTATAATCCGTCACGTCAACGGAGAAAACATCCTGTCTGAAGGAGGGGATAGGTATGGCTGAGGACGTTCGTCCCGCGCGAAAAACACCGGTAAAAGATCCCAAACAGTCTCAGCGCCGAGAGATGGAATGGGCGGACAGGATCCCGGATGGGGAAGAGGAACGGCGCGGCGATCGTGAGGAGACCTATCGGGACGGCAGCCTTAAAAACGAGTGCTGGAACGGAGGCATCTATGATCGGGAGCATTAAGATCGCCGATACCACCCGTGAGGAGCGGGAGAAGATCGTGGCGGAGTCCATCGGGAATATCGACGGCCTGTGCGACGGCTGCGCGCCGGGCCTGAGTGAAATGTACCGGGACTATATCGACGGCCGGAGGGAGCTGCGTCAGATCAACGCGGATTTCCGGGCCCGGTATGTATCCGGTGCCGCGGGCCCGGAGCGGAGCGGGTGCGGTAACGATATTTGAGCGGGGGAGGGTTCGATATGCAGTTCATATTCTGGGGAGACGGGTCGCGGGAAAGCATGTCTCTGGTGGACGCTGTCAGGGTCCGCAGCACGGATAATTTCAACTGGACGTTCATTTTCATCCTCGCCGTCGTGTTTTACGTGTACTGGACGGAGATCCATAAAAAGGATCTTGAGGCCGTGTATGCCGGCCTGGCCCTCTACGGTGTCCACTGGCTGTATGAAATCACGAACGCGGTCATCGGCAAGCTGACCGGTTACCCGCTGTGGACGGTCAGCAACGGTTCCACCACCTTCATCCTTCTCATCGGCGTTTGCTGGGAGCTGTCCATGATGTTTTCCCTGGCGGGGATCATTTCCTATAAAATGATGCCGCGGGACCGGTCAAAGCGGTATCTCAAGGGGAAAGTTTTTAAAAACGGCATCAGCTGCAGGCTGGCCGGGGCCCTGGAGATGGCGCTGCTGTTCGCCCTGTTCGAGTCCTTCCTGGCGGGCACGAGCAATCACTCGTTCATCTGGGTGTACCGCTGGTGGGGCGTGATCCCGGTCTTCATCACCACGTATGTGCCGTTTTTCCTGGCCTCGAATTATGTGCCTGACATGGCCCCGAAGAAAAGAAAGGCGTTCCTGATCACGGTATGGGGGCTGGTCTTCGTCCTTCTCGCCGTTCTGATCCCCTCGGGCGTGATCTGATCCTGAGATCAGGTGCAACAAAAAAGAGCTGCCGCGGCAGCTCTTTTTTGATCGGGGGATATCAGGCACTGAGCTTTTTCTGCCTGTCGGACTGGGTGATGAATACGAATCCCAGGCCGAAGAACACCGCCAGCAGAGCCACGGCGATATTGATGGTGCCGCCGGCCAGCTTCACCACGGCGATCAGGGCGGAGCCCAGGAAGGAAGCGCCTTTGGCGAAAATGTCATACAGGCCGAAGTACTCGCCGGAGTTCTCCGCCGGGATGATCTTGCTGTAGTAGCTGCGGGACAGGGACTGGATGGAACCCTGGAAGCAGCCCACGCCGAAGGCCAGGATGGCGAAGTGCAGCAGGGTGCTCAGCGTCAGGGCGTACAGGCACACGCAGAAATACCCGACGATGCAGATCTTGATCAGGAAGACCGTGTCGTGCTTTTTGCTCAGCCTGGCGAACACCAGAGAGCCGATCCACGCCACCACCTGCGTGGCCAGGAGGAATATCACCTGCCCCACGGTGGGCAGCCCCAGGTCCGTGCCGATATTGATGCAGTTGTCGATGATGGTGCCCACACCGTCGATGTACAGGAAGAAAGCGATCAGGAAGAACAGCACCTTCCTATCCTTCGTGGCGATCTTTTTCAGCGTGTTGCCGATCCTCTGGAACGCTTTTTTGATGGCGTGCTGTTCCGGCTCCACATAATTGCGCTGCTTGTAGTGTTTGATCAGGGGCACGGTGACCATCAGCCACCAGAGGCCCGTGACGGCAAAACCGATGATCCTGCCCAGGCGCGCGGAGATCAGCGGTTCCTTCATGATGCCGCCCCCGCCGCTGACCACATAGGCGATCATGGCCAGGGCGAAGGGGATGCAGGAGCCGATATAGCCCCAGGCGTAGCCGTAGGAGGAGACCTGGTCCATGCGGTCTTCTTCCGTCACATCGTTGAGCATCGAGTCATAGAACGTCAGGGAGGAGGAATAGAAGATCTTGCTCAGCACGTGGGTCACGATGAAGGCCAGCCATCCCACGATCCAGCCGTTCAGGATGCAGCCGATCACGCCGATGGCCACGGTGGTGGTGAAAAAGATCTTCTTTTTGTCCTTGTGATCGGCGAGCGCGCCCAGGATGGGGCCGAGGAGCGCCACGATCACCGTGACCACCGCCACGGCGATGGACCAGTAGGCGGTGGCCTGATCGCCCGTGATCTGTCCCGGCGCGTCGCCGATGGCCAGCTCCTTGAACCAGATGGGTATCAGCGAGCAGGCCAGCATCGTGAACGCGCTGTTGCCCACGTCATAGAGTACCCACGCTTTTTCCTGCTTGGTCAGTCCTTTGAACACCTGTGATACCTCCTGTGATCAGGCCGGCATCCGGCCTTTTGAGTATTTTTTCTGGCTGATATTATACCATAAATACCAGGTTATTCAATTCTCCTGAGCAAATTAATTTCGGCCCCGCGCCGGGAAAAAACATGTTCTGCCGCCGCGTCCGGAGATCTTTGCTTTCTTCCCGGAACGGTCGCACCTTTGGGGGAATGATCGATCAATCCGGGGTCACCGTGCCGTGCGGCGCTGTTCCCGCTGTTTCCGGCATGAAAAAACGCCTTCTGTTTCGAAAGGCGTTTTTTCAAGCCCGGAGGATATCGGGAGTTCCGTTTGTCTGATCATGATCAGAACGTGATGCCCTCAAACCCCTGCCATACGTTTTTCCCGCTGTAGGTCATGGCGGCGGTCTCGCCGCGCAGCACCTTCAGTACGGCGAAAGCCATCGCTTCCTGTTCCATCTCGCCCGGGTACACATGGATCGGGGCGATCCACCCGCAGCGTTCACGGATCCCCTCGGCGATGTCGTCAAAGCGCATCAGGCCGCCGGTGAGCAGTATGGCGTCCACCTTGCCGCTCAGTACGGCGCTCATTTCGCCGATGCACTTGCAGATCTGGTAGATCATCGTGTTCCATACCAGCACCGCTTTTTTATCGCCCTTTTCCACCAGCGCGTGAACGGTATCGGAATTCGACGTGCCGAAAAGGCTGACGAACCCTCCGGACCGGGAGCACATCCGCCGCACATCGTCCATGGGATGGGTCTGAAGGTAATCCAGCAGTTCCAGCACAGGCACGCTGCCGATCCTCGTGGGCGCGAAGGGGCCGTCGCCGTCGGCTCCCATGGTGCCGTCTATCACGCGGCCGTGGCAATGGGCGCCGACGGTCACGCCGCCGTCGATGTGTGCCACGATGAAATTGCAGTCTTCATACCGCCTGCCGATGGACTCGGCATGGGCCTCGGCCACCGCTTTGGGATTGAGATAATGGGAATGGGATACGCGGTAGAGCCCGCGGATGCCCGTCAGGCGGGCGTAGTCGCAGTACTCGTCCACGTTGGTGGGATTGAGAGTATAGGCGGGGCGGTGATAGGTGAGGGAAAAACGCCAGGCCAGCATGACGCCCAGTTTCGCGGCGTGCTCGCTTCCGCCCACCGCGGCTTCGGTGTCGTCATACAGTTTCTGATCGATCGTCGTCACGCCGCTGGGCTGCGTGCAGGCGCTGCCGCCGCGCCCCACGAAGACGTCGATATCCTTTGGATCCGTGCCTTCCTCCTTGAGCATATCCAAGATGACCTGGTAGCGGAAAGGTACCTGGTCGTTGACGTGGGGGAATCGGAGCAGCACCGGCGCGTCGTGGAACTGGCTCCTCTGGAACACTTCTTTTTCATTGACGAAGAGACTGATCTTGGTGGATGTGGAGCCGGGATTGATGATCAGCAGTCTGAATTCTTTTTCCATATCCTTTTCCCGGATCATGAAGCCCGCTGTGACGCGCTTGGATCCGCTCCTTTATCAAAACGATGGATCGAACAGCCGGCGAACGCGGGAAGGATGGCCTATAGAGCCATGGCCTCTTTCCGCGGCCGGATGCGATTTTATCCATTATACCGCGCCGCGGCCGGGATGCCGCCGTCAAGATGTCCTTTTTATGTTTTTTCGATTTGGCAAAAGGATCAGACGGCTGATACGGCCCTCTTTGGATAAGATACGTGCCTGCATGGCGGTGACTGATCACCGTTCGCGCCTGTTTTTCGACGGATTGCGTTTATTTTTTTCAAAACATCGTTAAATGTGGTAAATTTTTATACGTAAACACCGTTTCATGCCAAGCCTGTTCGATCGATCCGACGGGCATGGCGGAAAAAAACAGAAAGGATGATACCGTTATGAGTCAGAAAAATGCCAAGGTATGGCGCGGTCTCACGGCCCTGTTCCTCTCCCTGTCCCTGCTGGTGTTCAGTCTGGGCGGAGTGGCCGAGCAGTGGCGCAGCGTGATCGATCAGAATCTGGGCACCACCAGCAGCAAGACCGTCAACGACGGCCGTTACAATCCCGATTATACCGATACCGACGCCCTGGTGAAAGCGCACTGGGATATCGGTGAACAGGTTGGCCAGGAAGGCGCTGTGCTGCTGAAGAACAACGGCGCGCTGCCTATGGCTTCCGGCGCGAAAGTGACTCTGTTCGGCATGGGCAGCCAGTATCCCTTCCTGGGCGGCGTGATGGGTTCCTCCATCTCCACCCCGGATCAGGTCAACCTGGTGAACGCCCTGACGCAGAAGGGCTTCAAGGTGAACCCCACCATGACCGCCATCTATGAGGCCATGGGCAGCGTGGTCACCGGTGAGAGCCAGGGCTGGGGCGGCAAGACGCCCATTTACGGCCTGCGTCCCGCCGGCTTCTCCACCCCCTACGCTCCCTCCGAGCCTGATCCCGCCGTGTACACCAAGTCCGCCGATGAAATGGGCGGCGGCGCTGCTGAAAACTATCAGGAGTCCTTCAAGGAATACGCGGATGCGGCTATCGTCGTGTTCTCCCGTCCCGGTTCCGAAGGCAGCGACTATTATCCCGGCGCCACCGGCATCGATGAGAGCGTGTCCGGTTCCAAGTCCGCTCTGGCCCTGAGCGCCAATGAAAAAGCGGTCCTGGAGATGGCGAAGGCCAACTTCGAGAACGTGATCGTGCTGGTCAACACCGGCGTGGTCATGGAGATCGAGGACCTCAAGCAGGATGCGGATGTGGACGCGATCATGTACGTGGGCTTCCCCGGCGCGTTCGGCTTCCTGGGCATCGCCAATCTGCTCAACGGCACCGCTTCTCCCTCCGGCCATCTGGCTGATACCTGGGCTGTGGATTTCGCCAAGTCTCCCGCCGCTCAGAACTTCGGCGCGATCCAGCTGGGCGACACATCGATGATCACCTGGCCCGGCTCCCTGATCGGCACCGCTTCCGCTGACGCGGCCCAGGGCGGCTTCGTCACCGCCGATCAGAACGGCATCAATCTCTCTTCCAACTATTATCTGGTGGAAGCGGAAGGCATCTACACCGGCTACAAGTATTACGAGACCCGTTACTATGATGCCGTGCTCGGTCAGGGCAATGCCAAGTCCGCCGTGGGCGCTGTGGACGGCGCGTCCGAATGGGATTACGCCAACGAAGTGTCCTGGCCCTTCGGCTTCGGCATGAGTTACACCACCTTTGAGCAGAAGCTGGACGAAGTGAGCTTCGACGGCACCAACGTGGTGGCTAAGGTCACCGTGACCAACACCGGTTCCGTGGCCGGCAAGGATGTGGCTCAGCTCTACGTGCAGACCCCCTACACCCAGTATGACAGGGATCACGGCGTCGAGAAGGCCGCCGTGCAGCTGCTGGGCATGGAAAAGACCGGCGAACTGGCCCCCGGCGCTTCCGAGACCGTGACCATCACCGTGAACGGCAAGTATATGGCGTCCTGGGATTCCACGGCCAAAGAAGGCAAGGGCGGCTGGATCCTGGACGGCGGTGATTATTACTTCGCCATCGGCAACGGCGCGCATGAAGCGGTGAACAATGTGCTGGCC
>CACZOZ010000301.1:0-13074 GCA_902782865.1 uncultured Eubacteriales bacterium | reverse complement strand
GTGGCGATCTTGTTTTCGACTGACCGTTTCGCGATCGTGTCCTTGGTGATCTCGTAAGTGCCGCCAAGGCACAGTGCGGCCACGAGTGTGACCAAGGTCAGGATCAGCCACGCGGGTGCTTTTCTTTTCATAGGGGTTCCTCCTATATAAAAGTTTTCCGGATCACTGATTAACAGGTCTGCCGAGCATCTTCCCGGCGGCTTCAAGGTCCCCGTCGCGGATGTAGTGCCTTATGGCGGTGCTAGAGATCAGCCGGCCCTCGTCCGTCATCACGGGGGGGATGACATGCAGCCGGATGCCGGCCCGGGCGCACAGCTCCTCCAGGGACCGGGCGTTGCCGCGGGCGTCTTTGCCGAAGGTGAAATGGAACCCGATCACGATGGTCTTCGCCATGCACTGTTCCAGCAGGATCCTTTCAAAAAAATCCCGGTAGTCCATGGCCCCCACGGTCCCGGTGAAGGGACAGCAGATCACGTCCCTGATCCCGTACTGATGCATCAGCCGGGACTTTTCTTCCACCGTGGTCAGGATATCGCCCCTGGCCTCCGGATGGAAGAAAGCGTAGGGCGGTACATCGAATGTGAATGCCGTCGGGACAAGGCCCTCTTCCCGGGCCGCCGCGACGGTCTTTCTGATCAGGGCCTGATGCCCCAGATGGACGCCGTCGAAAGTCCCGAGACAGACAGCGGCCGGCGCCTCGGCGCGGTATGCGTCATTCAGTGTGATCAGCCCCATCATGCCTCCCGATCGATCATAGATTCAGAGCGCCCTGGGAATAAAGCATCGGGATGAGCCCGTCTGTGAAACAGACGCTTCCGTCGGTGCCGATCCAGTACGCTTCCGCGCCGTCGAACGCGTTCACGAACGCCATCCCGGTCTCGGGATCCATGTTGAACAGGGCTGTGGACATCATGTCGGCCAGTCCGGAGTCTTTTGTCACGATGGTCACCGAGCGCATGTTGGCGGCCGGCATCAGCGTGTCGGGATCGATGATGTGATGATAACGGACCCCGTCCACCACATAGTACCGCTGATAGTCGCCGCTGGTCACGATGGACAGATCATTGGCGTAGATCAGATCCAGCCACTGGCCGATATGGTCCGGATCCTCCACACCCACAGACCAGGCCTTTTTGCCGTTGTGTGGCCGGTGACCGCAGCGCACGTTGCCGCCGGCGTTGATGAGGAAAGACGTCATCGGGCTCTCCAGCAGCCATTGAGCCGCTTTTTCCACGGTGTATCCCTTGGCGACGGCTCCCAGGTCGATCCGGACGCTGTCATCGGTCCTTGTCACGGTCAGGTTTTCCTCATCCAGGATCAGGGTGTCAAGATCGATGTGCCCGTCGGCCGCGATCAGGTCTTCCATGGGCGGTATCGCTGTCCCCTCGGCGCGGTACTCGTGCCAGATCTCCAGCACGCTCCCCATCGCGATATTGACGCGCCCGTTGAACAGGGGCTGTTTTTCCTTCGCCCACACGAGCAGTTCCATCAGTTCCGGTTCCACCGGTACCGCTGTCCCGGCGGGGGACCGGTTCAGGGCGTACAGGTTATCCACGCCGTCATAGGGATTGTATCCGTCGTAAACGCGGTGATACCGCATGAACAGATCCATGAAGCCGGCGAATACGGTATCGAAGGCTTCTTCGCTTTCCGTATAGCCGATCAGGCTGATGACGGTATCGAACGCGTCATAAAAACTTTTGCTGTATCGGATAAGATCGCTTGGACCCGCCGTGACGCTCAAAGGAGCGCCAAGGAGCAGGATCAGCGACAGGATCAGGCTCAAAAACCGCAGCGGCATAGTCACCTCATACGCGAAAAATCAATCTAAATGATTATACCAAATCCGCCCAGTTGTTTCAATAAGTATGGTGTCGAAAAAGCTCATATTGGGGCTGTTCGGTATGGAATTTTGATTACAAAAATATTACAAAAGATGAAAGACATCCGGCAAAGGAAAACCGCCGCTGTGAGCGGCGGATAAGGGGCGGGACGGATGTCATTCCACGAGTTTTTTCATGATCCGGATATTCTCCTTCAGGCTGCGTCCTTTGGCGAATACGCTGCCCGTGCCGCCCACCAGGATGGTGGCGCCGGCCTCGAGCATCTTCGGTGCCGTCTCGGGGCTCACGTGGCCGTCCATCTCGATCAGGATATCGCCCCGGCCGTGATCTTCGAGCATTTGTTTCAGGTCGCTCACTTTTTTGAGGCAGGCGGGGATCAGAGGCTGCCCGGCGAATCCGGGGTTGACGGACATGATGTTGACGTAGTCCAGATCGTCCAGGAGGTATTCCAGCACGCTCAGTCCCGTGGACGGGTTCAGGCTCAGTCCTGGATGGACGCCCTTTTTCCTCAGGGTCGAAAGGGCGCGCTGCACATGGACACAGGCTTCCGGATGCAGCGATACGAAGTCGCCTTCCCTGAAGGGGATCCAGTCCAGCTTCATGTCGGCATCGGTGACCATCAGATGGATGTCGAAGGGGACGGCGGTGATCCTGCCCAGCTGGCGGATCCAGTCCAGCCCCAGAGCGATGTTGGGCACGAACTGACCGTCCATCACGTCGATGTGTAGAAGCTCGATCCCCTCTTCCTCAAGCGCACGCAGGTCCCGTTCCACGTTCATCATGTCGGCGCACATCATGGACGGCGCCAGGATCATTCTTTTCATTTTCTGCTCCTTATCATCTTTGGACAGTCAGGCTGTCCGTTTTGCGTTTGGTCAGGCCGGCGGTGCGATCGCGGCCGTGCCTGCTTTTCCCGCGGGACGGCCCCGGGGATCTCGGCTCGTCAGTGCTTCAGGTACGCGCTCAGTTTCCGAGCGCAGCCGGTGTCCTCCCAGGGGAAGCCTTCCCTGCCGAAATGCCCGTAGGACGCGGTCGCCCGGTAGATGGGGCGGCGAAGGTCAAGACGGTCGATGATGGCGGCGGGCCGCATGTCGAAGTTCTCGCTGACGATCCCGGCCAGTTTGTCGTCCGGCAGCTTCCCGGTGCCGAAGGTGTCCACGGTCAGGGAGACCGGCTCCGCCACACCGATGGCATAGGCCAGGGCGATCTGGGCACGGTCACACAGCCCGGCGGCTACCAGGTTCTTGGCCGCGTGACGGGCGGCGTAGGCCGCGCTGCGGTCCACTTTGCTGGGATCCTTGCCGCTGAAGGCGCCGCCGCCGTGGGGGCAGTAACCGCCGTAGGTGTCCACGATGATCTTGCGGCCCGTCAGCCCGCTGTCGCCCGCGGGGCCGCCCACCACGAAACGGCCGGTGGGATTGATGAAATACCGGGTGCCCGCGTGCAGGAGCTCTCCGGGGATCTCGTGTTTGATGACCTGTTCGATCATCGCTTCCCGGATCTCTTCCTGGGAGATGTGCTCCTCATGCTGGGTGGATATGACCACGGCGTCCACGGCCGCCGGGCGTCCGTTCTCATAAGCCACGGTCACCTGCGCCTTGCCGTCGGGCCGCATCCAGGGGAGAAGGCCGCTCTTGCGCACGTAAGCCATGCGCCTTGTCAGCCGGTGGGCCAGGGCGATGGGCATCGGCATCAGCTCGGGCGTCTCGTTGCAGGCGTAGCCGAACATCATGCCCTGGTCGCCCGCGCCCTGTTCATGGGAGTCGGTCACGTCCACGCCCTGGGCGATGTCGGGGCTCTGACCGTGCACGGCGGTCAGCACCGCGCAGGAAGAGCCGTCAAAGCCCTTCTTGGCCCGGTCATAGCCGATATCGTTGACCACCTGACGCACGATGTCGGGGATCTCCACGTAGCCCTTGGTGGTGATCTCGCCCATGACCAGGATGAGGCCGGTGGTGGTACAGGTCTCGCAGGCCACCCTGGATAAGGGGTCCTGCTCCAGAAGGGCGTCCAGGATCGCGTCGGAGATCTGGTCGCAGATCTTGTCGGGATGTCCCTCCGTCACGGATTCTGAGGTGAACAGTTTTCTCATAAGTCTTCCTCCTTGTGATCGTATCGCGCAAAAGAAAGGCGCGTGTCCGCAGACAAGCGCCGTCAAAGATCTTTCACGCCTTATCTGCCGGTACTGTGATGTACCGTCGGAATTGGCACCGCACGCGTCGCGCCGGTTGCCGGGCATCATCGGGCCGTTCCCTCCGCCACTCTTGATAAGGTATTCAGTTCGCCGGTATTATAGCACGGCCGGCCTGCGGTGTCAACGCGTTCATCGCCCCTGCCCGTGCGGCGTGCCGGTCCCGTTCGATCGAAAATTTTGTTTTATTTGGTATGTTTTTGCATTGACGAAGAGAGGTTGTTCTGGTATAATCACTGCAAAAGAACGGAAACGTGTGCGTAACTCAATATTTCTGGACGCCCGCGGCGTGATAAAGGGGAGACGGCGAGTGAAACACAAAAAAATACGGTATCCCGTGACCAGGGAACGGTTGAAGAACCAGTTTTTGAATGTGGTGAAGAACCCTTTCAATATGATCGTTTTTTTCAGCCTCATCATATTGTTCTGTCTGATCGTGATCCCGCTCCTGCAGATGATCGCCTCCACGTTCACGGCGGCCAAGTCGGAGATCCGGCGCATCGGCGGTCGACCGGGGGATTTCACGCTGTACTACTGGCGGTACATCCTGCTGAGCAACATGGCTGAATCCACTCTGTGGGGGCCGCTCAAGAACTCGCTGATCGTGGGATTGTTCACGGTCCTGGTATCGGTGCCGCTGGGGTCTGTACTGGGATGGCTGATCGTGCGGTCCGATATCCCCGGGAAAAAGCTGCTGGGCATGCTGGTGGTGATCCCCTACATGATCCCTTCCTGGTGCAAGGCGCTGTCCTGGCTGGCGGTGTTCCGCAATGAGCGTTCCGGAGCCCTGGGCTTCCTGGCCGGCCTGGGCATGCAGATACCGGACTGGCTCGCCTACGGGCCCATAGCCATCGTGCTGTGCATGTCGCTGCACTATTACGCTTTTTCCTACATCAACGTTTCTTCCGCCCTGCGTTCCATCAATTCGGAGCTGGAGGAGATGGGGGAGATCTGCGGTGCGACGAAACCTCAGATCCTGAAGTCCA
The DNA here is from genome assembly GCA_902782865.1 of uncultured Eubacteriales bacterium. Lineage (GTDB taxonomy): Bacteria > Bacillota > Clostridia > Christensenellales > Aristaeellaceae > RUG756. The sequence continues at coordinate 8,053 of CACZOZ010000301.1, read as the reverse complement.
TCACCCTTCCGTTGGTGCTTCCGAGCATCCTTTCCTCCATTATCATGACCCTGTCCAAATCTATCGGCACCTACGGCGTGGCCGCCAACCTGGGCAACCGCATCGGCTATTATACCCTGGCCACCAAAATGAAAGTGTTCATCAGCGACGGGCCGCGGAATGTGGGTTATGCCATGAGCCTGGTGCTCATCGCCCTAGCGGCGCTGATCATTTTCTCCAATCAGCGGATCATCGGTGTCCGGAAGTCCTATGCCACCATCGGCGGGAAAGGCGGCAGGAGCACCGATATGAAGCTCGGCAGGGCGAAAAAGCCTCTGATGGCGTTCCTGGTGTTTTTCCTGGCGGTCGCGATGGTCATGCCCATGTTCGTCCTGGTGATGGAGACATTCCAGATCACCACCGGCAACGGATACGGCCTGGATAATCTGACACTGTACAACTGGATCGGTACCGTCGACCAGGCGCAGAAATATACGAGCTATCCCGGGATCTTCCAGAACCCCGAATTCGGTGTCAGCCTTTGGAACACCGTGAGGCTCACCTTTATCGCCTCGGTCATCACGGCGCTGTGCGGCCAGTTCCTGGGCTATATCTCCACGCGGGGCCGCGGCCGTTGGTACGGATCGCTCACCGAGCAGCTGGTGTTCATCCCCTATCTGATGAGCGGCGTAGCGTTTTCCACCATGTACTTCGCCATGTTCTCCAGGCCTCATCTGGGCGGGCTGATCCCGTCGCTGTACGGCACCTTCACCCTGATCGTGCTCACCAGTGTCGTCAAGCATTTCCCCTTCGCGAGCCGGTCCGGCACGGCCAATATGATGCAGATATCCACCGAACTGGAGGAGGCGGCCACCATCAACGGCGCATCTTTCTGGCAGAGGCTGCGAAGGATCGTGCTGCCGCTTGCCAAAAACGGCTTCGTTTCCGGCTTTATGCTCACCTTTATTTCCATCGCCAAGGAATTGGACCTGATCATCATCATGATGGACAAAAAGACTCAGACCATGTCCTACCTGGCTTTCACCTATTCCCAGGAGGGGTATAACCAGATGGCCGACGCCATCTCGGTCTGCGTGCTGTTCTTCATCCTCGTGTGCTACATCATCGCGAACCGGTTCGGCGCGGATATCGGCAAGAGCTGGTGATCCCGCGGCGGGCGGGATGTCCCTTTTTGACGTTTTTCTCTGGGTCGTATCTGTGATCGCCATCATTGACGGAGAGGATTGTGAACGATGAGCAAGATCGAATTGAAAAACATCAACAAGTACTACGGCGACAATCATGTGCTCAAGGATCTGACCCTCACTATCCAGGACGGGGATTTCATGACCCTGCTGGGCCCGTCCGGCTGCGGGAAGACCACCACGCTGCGCGTGATATCCGGTCTTGAGCAGCCCCAGGGCGGTGTGATGCTCATCGACGGCAGGGAAGCCATCAATGCGGAAAAGGCCTTCTTCCTGGAACCCAGCAAGCGCGGGCTCAATCTCGTGTTCCAGTCCTACGCGCTCTGGCCGCATATGACCGTGTTCGAGAACATCGCTTTCGGCCTGAAGATCCAGAAGCTGCCCAAGGCGGAAACGGAAAAGCGGGTCCGGGACGCGCTGAAGATGATGCGCATCGATGAGTATGAGAAGCGGTATCCCAACGAGCTGTCCGGCGGTCAGCAGCAGCGTGTGGCCATAGCCCGGGCCGTGGCGAGCAACCCCAAACTGCTGCTGCTGGATGAGCCGCTGAGCAATCTGGATGCGCGGCTGCGCATCGACATGCGGTCGGAGCTTCTGCGCCTGCACCGGGATCTCGGGACCACCATCGTTTACGTGACACACGATCAGGTGGAAGCGCTCACCATGTCCACCAGGATCGCGCTGTTCAAGGCGGGCGAGCTGAGTCAGGTATCTACGCCGGTGGAATTGTACATGAACCCGATCGATCTTCAGGCGGCGGATTTTATCGGCAATCCCCGCATCAATTTCCTTGAGGGCAGCGCTGTCATGGAGGCGGACGGGCTGCGCGTGACCAGTCCCCTGGGCGCGCACCTGTTCCCGAAGAAAGATATGACGGACGAGCCCCTGCCCAAGGGGGAGTTCAAGGTGGTGGTCGCGGTGCGGCCCGAGCAGATCCGGATCGAGACCCATGAGATGCCGGGCACGCTCCCCGTGACGGTGTATGCCAACCAGCCCGCCGGCTCGGAGACACTGGTATCTCTCCAGGCGGGAAAGAGCGGTTTCCTGGCCAAGCAGCTGGGGCTCGTGCATTTTGAGATCAACCAGCAGCTGTATGTGCATATCCCTCCGGAGAAGATCAATATCTACTGTGCGGAGACCACCCGGCTGATCAAGCGGGCACGGCTGGAAGAGGGCGATCTGCCCCGGTGATCAAGTGCCTCTGCGCCTAGGGAACGGCGCTGTGATAATGTATCCTCAAGATCGAAAGGAGAAATGAACGATGAAGAAGAGCCTCTTCGCGCTGCTGCTGGCATTCCTTATGGTCGTCGGCTGCTGCACCGCCTCCCTGGCGGAAAAAGACTATGGTCCGATCTATGACGACTGGAGCGGCATGACGGACGAACAGCTGTATGAACTCGCCAAGGCCGAAAAGGGCGAACTGACCGTGTACGCGACCTCGTCCAAGATGCTCAAGGCCGAGAAAGGCTTTGAGGAACTGTATCCCGATATCGATCTTGTGATCTACGATCTGGACCAGGATGAAGTGCTGAGCAAGTGCCGCATCGAAGCCGAGACCGGCAACATCACCGCCGACGTGCTCCAGGCCAAGGACGTGAACGGAGATGTGTTCTTCGATTTCTACGAGGAAGGTTTCTGCACCGCTTACTATCCCAAGGATATCTGTGAGCATATCGATCCCGAACTGATGCGCTACGGCTATCCGCTGTATGCTTCCCAGTCGTTCTGGTACTACAACACCGAAGCCTTCCCGGACGGCAGCCCCGTCACGAACTGGTGGCAGATCATCGAAAAGAACGAGGACGGTACGCAGAAATACCGTCTGTTCACCAAGGAGATCGGCCAGGAGACCGCGTATCTGTCCCTGTTCGCCAGTTTCATCCTGAACGCGGACCAGATGGAAGCGGCCTATGAAGCGGCTTACGGCCAGCCCCTGGAGTATACTTACGACCCCTCCGACTTTGAGTTCGAAGTGCCGGAAAAGAACGCGGGCGTGGAATACCTGTGGCGGTTCTCCCAGATGAAAATGACGTTCATCGGTGACGGTGATGAACTGGTGCTTGCCGTGCATAACTCCACGGCCGATGATCCTGCGCTGTGCCTGGCGTCCGGCGGCAAGATCGGCAACCGGGATGAATCCGGTTACAACATCGGCTGGTGCATGGGCATGGCTCCCTACACGGGGCTTGAAAACTGCGAGTACATGTATGTGGTGGAGGGCGGCGGCAATCCTGCCGGAGCGCGTCTGTTCATCCGCTATATCACCGGCGGCGCGGACGGCAAGAGCGGCGGCCTGAAGCCCTTCCAGAAGGAAGGCAACTGGGCGGTGCGCGATGATGTGGAATCTAAGTGGAACCCGGCCAGTCTGGAGGAATGCGGCGCTGTCGAGGGCGACCTGGAGGGCATCTACGGCATTTTCCTGGATACGCAGGATATGTGGACCTACTGGCTCGCCAAGAATCCCAACATGTGATGAAAGGGGCCGTGCCGGGGGAAGGGTGCCTCAGGGCATCCTTTCCCCGGGATGCTGATCGGGCGGAGGCGCGGAGTTGAGCAAGAAGGAGAGCCTGACGGAAAAGCAAAGACGGGAAAAACAGCGGAAGCGGGCGGACAGCTTTTGGAGCGCGTTTCAATTCACTGAGAACGGGCGGCCCAAAAGCAGCCTGATCGTGTACACGTTTTCCCTGAGTATCCTGTTCGGGCTGGTGTATCTCCTGTGCTACGAAGCGGTCATAAGACTGCTGACGGCGCCGCTGTCCCCGCTGCCCGCCTGGGGCGGCAATCTGGTCATCGCCCTCGCGGCCTGTGCCGCGGGCGTCGCTCTTTGCTGCCTGCCGCACCGTTTTTTCCGGGACAAGCGTCTCGTTTTCGGAGGGCATGTGTGGCTTTGCCTGTACGCGGCGGCGGTGCTCGTGATCATGCTGGTGATGATGGGCTTTACGGACGCTTTCGCCTCTTTCCTGGTGTTTTTTGCCTGGTTCATCCTGCCGCCGACGGTGTCGGGAACGGCTGTATCCGCTCTGCTTTACCGCCGGGACCGCAGCAAGGCTCCTCCGAAGGAAGCCGAGCCCGAGTGGAAAAAGTATGTCGAGCGCAGATAAATCATTCCGGAAAGGAAGTTCGAGCGATGATCACGACTGTGCTGTTTGACATGGGCGGCACGCTGGAAGATATCTGGGTGGATGAAGCTTCCCATATGGCGGCTGTCGAGACTCTCGACCGCATGCTGAAGTCCTGGGGACTGGATACCGGCCTTTCCGCGGAGGATCTGCGGGAGGCGGTCGCCCGGGGGTGGAAACGCTACGACGCGGTCCGCAGCGTGTATGATGTGGAACTGAAACCTGTGCAGATCTGGTGCGACTATATCCTTACGGAATTTTCCTTTACCCGGGAAGCGCTGGCCCCGCACTGCGAGGAGATCGCTCACATGTGGGAGATCACGTATTTTCACCGCAGGCTCCGCCCCCGGGTGGCGGATATGCTGGCGGAATTGAAGGGCATGGGCCTCAAGCTGGGCGTGATCAGCAATACCGCGGCGCTCTACCAGGTGTTCGACAGCCTGGAAGAGTACGGTATCCGTGATTATTTCAGCGACGTCACTTTGTCATCCGTCACGGGTTTCCGCAAGCCGAGCACCGACATTTTCACCGTATCGCTGCGCCAGATGCGCTCCCGCCCGGAGGAGTGTGTTTATGTGGGAGACACCGTGTCAAGGGACGTGATCGGATCCAAAAAAGCGGGGTTTGCCGCCGCTGTGCAGATCGGCTCCCAATTGACCCGGGAGAAGGATGAAAAGCTGGAAGACGCGCTGGCGCCGGATGTGGTGATCGGGGATATCTATGATGTGGCCGGGGCGGTGCGGGCTCTGATGAAAGCTGACGGGTGACTAAGACGCGCCGCTGTCCGCTCGATCCCCGACTTTGGCGCAGGTGCTCCGTTCCACCAGGCCGGGAGTGAGGACGCGGTGCGTATAGCCGGCAAGCTCGTTCTCTATCTTGTCCATCAGGGAATCCACCGCCATGGAGGCCAGGAGCCTCTTGGGCTGCTCGATGGTCGTCAGGCCGATGCGCGGCAGGCCGCTGTCACGGATATCGTCAAACCCCAGCAGCGACAGATCCTCCGGGATCCGGATGCCTTTTTCCTCCGCGGCCTGCAGGATGCCCAGGGCGTTGGTGTCCGTCGCGGCAAATACGGCTGTTTCTTCCATGGGGGATGAAAACAGCTGCTTCGCCAGCAGGTAGCCGTTGTTGATGGATGTGGAGGTAAAAGAATTGTTCAGGGATCGGGGCTCCAGGCCCAGGTCCCGGCACGCGGCCTGGTAGCCTTCGGCGCGCAGCTGATGGGTGGTGCTGCCTTTGCGCCTGCCGAAATACAGGATGCGGCGGTGTCCCAGCCGGTACAGGTACTCCACGCCCATGTAGGCGCCCCGGTAATTATCCACGGTGACGTAGCTTTCCGGGGCGTCCCGGAGGTTTTCTCCCACGAAGATCGTGGGGATGCGGGGCAGCAGCGTCTCCAGGGTGTGATAGCTCTCCGATTCGGCGGGCAGCAGGATCACACCGTCCACCTTGCGGCTGATCATGAGCTCAAACAGCGTCCGTTCCTGTTCCAGGCTCCGCAGGGAGTTGCAAAGCACGATGTTATAGCCCCGGGCACGAGCCTGACCGTCGATGTGGTACGCCATCTCGGACATGAAAGGATTGGAGATATCCGTCACGATGAGGCCCAGCAGCTTGGTGCTTTTCATCACCATGGACCGGGCCACGGTGTTGGGGGAATAGTCCATCTCTTTGCACAGTTTCAGGATGCGGCTGCGCGTGTCCTCACTGATCTCGCGGCTGCCGGACAGGGAACGGGAGACCGTGGAATAGGATACGCCGGCAGCCCGGGCGATATCCTTGATCGTGACCTGCTTCATGGCCCACTCCTTAATGCAAATTTCCGCACTATCCGCGCAAATGTTTTCGCCGGAATTGTAGCACGACAGGCCGGATAATGCAAGGGACGTGATGATTATAGGCCGGGACCGCGGGGACCGGGCGTTTGACAGGGGACAGACCGCGGCTTAAAATGGGAACGGAAACGTTTGAGCCGCTTCAGAGGAGGGAAGACCATGATCCGGGCGGTGCTGTTTGACCTCGGCGGGACGCTTCATGTATGCTCGACCACCGAAGAGAGGAAACTGTGGTTCGCCCGGCGGCTGCTCAGCCGGCTGTCGGAATACGGGATCAGGCTGGACATTTCGGAGCGGGAGCTGTCCGAGCAGCTGCAGGTGAATGCCGAACGGTATAAACGGGAGGCGGAAGAGTCTCTGCGGGAGCTTCCTCCCGAGATCGTGTGGAACGACTACTATCTGCGCGAACAGGCTCTGGGCCGGGACACCCTTAAGCCCATCGCGGAGGAACTGAGCTTTCTTTATGATTACGAACGGGTGTGCAACATGCGGCGCCCCCATCTGATCGCCTGTATGGACGCGCTCAGGGCCGACGGGCTGCGTCTGGGGGTGATCAGCAATATCCTGTCCAGGAGCGTGGTCCCGCATTTCATGGCTGAATATGATCTGGGATCACGCATGGAATGTGTGCTCACTTCCGCCGGGACGGGCATCCGCAAGCCTGACGCGGCCATTTTCCGCCTGGCGGAAGAGCGGATGGGTCTTTCTCCCGATGAAATGGCCTATGTGGGCGATACCCTTTCCAGGGACGTGCGGGGCGTGCGCGGCGCGGGATGGCGCCTGGCGATCCAGATCTACAGTCCCACTGCCGCCAGGCGGGACAGAGGCATGGCGGAACTGGGATATAAAGCCGATCACAATATCACCGATCTCATGGAGATCCCCGGCATCATCCGGAAAGTCAATGAGGAGGGCTGATCATGGCATTCGAGAATATCTCCACTGTTTTCTTCGATGTGGGCGCCACGCTGCGATACGTGGTGGAGGACAGGGACTTCGCCGCCGCCGCGGAGCGCGAACTGATGGATCTGGCCGGGGCGAGGGAGCCGCACGACATTTTTTTCAAAAAGCTGGAGGAGCGCTGGAAGGCGTACCGTAAACTGGCGAAAAGCCGTCTGCTGGATGTGAGCGAGATGGAACTGTGGCTCCGGTATCTGCTGCCCGATTACCCGGCGGAACGGATCGCGCCTCACGCGGCCCGGCTGACCCGCCTGTGGCGCGATCATGACGGCAGGCGTCTGGCTCATGACGGCACGCCGGAGACCCTGCGGGAATTGAAGGACCGGGGGTATAAGCTGGGCATCATCGCCAATACCATCACCGAAACGGAGATCCCGGACTGGATGTGTGAGGCAAAGGTGGCGGACTGTTTCCATACGGTGATCCTGTCTTCCAAGGTGAGGCTGCGCAAGCCCGATCCCGCCATTTATCGGCTGGCGGCCCGGTGCATCGATTCCGCGCCGGAAAACTGCGCCTATGTGGGCGACAACCCGGTGCGTGACGTGGAAGGCGCGCTGGACGCGGGTTTCGGGTGCATGGTGCTTTTTGAAGACGCCGGCACGGCGGACAGGGAAGGGAAGGCGCCCACCCGGCAGCCGCACTGCAGGATCCGCTCCATCCCGGAATTGCTGGACATTTTCCCGAAAAGGGGGTAGGGCCGCATGATCCGGGGAGTTTTTTTCGATCTGGGAGGTACCCTGCGCATCTGTGATCCCGCACCGGCGCATCAGGCCGCCGCGGTAAAACGCATGGCGGAACTGGCCGGGGCGGGCGACCCCGAAAAGTTCATCCGGCGGATCGACGAGGTGTATGAGGAAAAGTACCGCCCCTGGGCTCTGGGAGAAAACAGGGAAGCGGGGGATCTTGAGCTCTGGTCCAGATGGCTGCTGCCTGAGATGCCGGAGGAAAAGCTGCG